>JBAUUM010000538.1:0-4211 GCA_049582705.1 Actinocatenispora sp. | reverse complement strand
GGCCGAGCCCGCCGATGACGCCGAGCGCGACGCAGAGGACGGTGGCGCCCACCCAGCCGATGCGGTGCGCGGGGCCCGGCTCGGCGGCGAGCACCTGACCGCCGATGCCCAGCGACAGGACCGCGAGCAGACCCAGCTCGGCGGGCACCAGTCGCCAGCGCAGCAGCAGGATGCCCAGCAGCACGGTGACGCCCAGGCCGGCGGCCGAACTGGCCTGTACCAGGAACAACGGCAGGTCACGGCGGGCGAGGAAGGCGAGCAGGAAGCCGACGAACTGGAGGATGATGCCGATGACGTACGTCTTGTGGCTCACCAGACGGACGAAAAGGTGCGGATTGAGGGTCTCGTGCATGGTGACCCGGTTTGCCCCGATGGATTGCAGCAGGTTGGCCACGCCGTACGCCACGATCATCGCGGCCAGGAAGAGCCAACCCTGGGACATCACCACGGAGCGAGGATAGAAGGTCGCTCCGGAGGCATCGACGGCGGTGACTGCACCGGCCGGTAACGAGGCTGCCGGGGCCGGCCGTCGATCACCGCAGCCCGGTCGACGCGGGGTCGCCGAGAGCGTCGAGTACGTCGTCGTGCAGCGGACCGTTGGTGGCCACCGCGCTGCCGTTGCCGGGGGACGGCTGGCCGCACAGGTCGGTGAACCGGCCGCCGGCCTCGTTGACGATGGTGATCAGGGCCGCGACGTCCCACAGCGAGAGCTCCGGCTCCACCATCACCTCCAGTGCGCCCTCGGCCAACAGCATGTAACCGTAGAAGTCGCCGTACGCCCGGCTGCGCCAGGACCGGCCGATCAGCGAGAGCATGCCGTCGAGCTTGCCCTTCTGCTGCCAGCCGCCGAGGTCGGAGTAGCAGAACGAGGCGTCGGAGAACCTGTTGACCCCCGACACGTGCAGGCGGGAGGCGTGCGTGACGTTGCGCCCCGCGTACGCGCCGTGGCCGAGCGCCGCCCACCAGCGCCGGCCCAGTGCCGGGGCGCTGACCAGCCCGACCACCGGTTGGCCGCCGGCGAACAGGGCGATCAGGGTGGCCCAGATCGGCACCCCGCGTACGAAGTTCGCGGTGCCGTCGATCGGGTCGATGATCCACTGCCGGTTGCCCCGCCACGTGTACGGGTCGCTGCCGCCGAACTCCTCGCCCAGTACGGCGTCGCGGGGCCGGGCGCGGGACAGCGACGCGCGGATCGACTCCTCGACCGCCTTGTCCGCGTCGGTCACGGGTGTCATGTCGGGTTTCGACTCGACCCGCAGGTCCATGGCGCGGAACCGGGACATGGAGATCGCGTCGGCGGCGTCGGCGAGCACATGGGCCAGCGAGAGGTCATCGCCGAAGTCGTTGTGGGCGCGAGTCATGGCGCTCACTGTAGAGCGTTCCGGGATCAGGTTCGGGGAGCGACCTGAACCACTCAATGAGCCGAAACAGGACGGGCCGGTAGGGCGGGCCACGATACGCTGGTTTCTCGATGAACCCTGAAAGTATCTGTCGGCTGCTGGCCGAGCCGGAACGCCTGAAGACGTACGCGGCGATCGCGCTGGGTGCGGCGACACCCAGTGACGTCGCCGCGGCCAGTGGGCTGGTGGCCCGGGACGTCGTCCGTGCCCTGACCGCGCTCACCGACCAGGGCCTGGTGTCCCAGGAGGAGGGTCGGCTGACGGCCGACCTGTCGGTGTTCAAGACGGCGGTGCGGGCCAGCCTGGCGGCGCCGTTGCCGCACACCCCGCTGGATCCGGACGCGGAACGCGACGCGGTACTGCGCGCCTTCATCCGGGACGGTCGGCTGATCCAGATCCCGACGGCCCGCCGGAAGCGGCGCATCGTCCTCGAACACATGGTGGCCTGCTTCGAGCCGGGCGTGAAGTACCCGGAGCGGGCGGTCGACGCGATACTGCGGGCCTGGCACGCGGACTACGCGTCGCTGCGCCGGTACCTGATCGACGAGGACCTGATGGCCCGGGAGCACGGCGTGTACTGGCGTTCCGGTGGCCCGGTCGAGGTCTGAGCGGCGCACCGCGGTCCGGGCCGACCACCTGGCGCGCAGGACGGGTCGGTACGGATGATTCAGGCGGCGCCTCCCGTCAGCGGGAGGCGCCGCCTGATGTCGGTGCCGCCGCGCCGGTGCGGTACTGGGGGCCGGACCGGCGCGGCGAGGTGTTCAGTCGGCGTTGCTGGCCAGCGCCTGCAGCCGGCTCATGTCGCCGTTGAAGTAGTCCTGGTCGCCGGGGAAGGTACCGGCGTCCGCGTACTGCCACATCGTCCAGGTGCCGGTACCGGCCGGCAGCGAGGTGGGCGGGCTGGAGCGGTAGATGGCGATCCAGAACGGGTTGGTGTTCGCGAACGCGCCCGAGTTGCCGGTGCAGGTGCTCCACCAGTCGAACGTCGTGTAGATCATCGGGTACTTGTTGTAGCGCGCGTGGATCGTGTTGGAGAAGTCGGCGATCCAGTTGACCATCGAGGCCTGCGAGAGCCCGTAGCAGGTGGCGCCGTAGGGGTTGTACTCGATGTCCAGCGCCGGCGGCAGTGTCTTGCCGTCGGCGGACCAGCCGCCGCCGTGGTCGCCGAAGTAGTTGGCCTGCACCGCGCCGCTGGACCGGTCCGGCAGAGCGAAGTGGTACGCGCCGCGGATCATCCCGACGTTGTACGAGCCGTTGTACTGCTGGCTGAAGGAGCCGCTGACGTAGCCGGTGCCCTCGGTGGCCTTCACGTACGCGAACCGGCCGCCGTTGTTCCAGGCGGTCTGCCAGTCGACGTTGCCCTGGTAGCTGGACACGTCCATGCCGGACACGTACGTGGCGGCCTGTGCCGGGGCGGCGAGACCGGCGCCGAGGACCGTGGCGGCGAGTGAGGCCATGACGGCGATCGCGACGCGTCTGACGCGCCGGACAGACAGAAGGGACATGTGGAACCTCCCAAACTCTCCGGCCAAGAGGGGTATAAGCGGCCGGGTACGGACACAAGGTTCCCATCATGTGATAGTCAACTCAACAGGAACGAAGGATTTCTCCTAAATATTCGCCCTATCTGGTTACTTCTGCCATCGATGTGACTACGCTCCGGCGTCCCAGAGCCCGCTGTCGCCGCTGCGGGACGCCAGCAGCCGCCGGTACGACTCCAGCCGGTGCGCGCTGCCGTGCCCCGACGCCACCCACGGGTCCAGCCCGCAGCGGGCCGCGTGCGCGTCGTGGCCGCAGTTCGGCGGACAGTCCTCGGAGCCCTCGACCAGATCGGGGAACGCCCGCAGCAGCGTCTCCGCCGACACGTGCGCGAGGCCGAACGACCGTACCCCCGGGGTGTCCACCAGCCAGCCGTCCACGCCGTCCAACGGCAGCGCCACCGCACTGGTCGAGGTGTGCCGACCGCGTCCGATGGCGTTGACCACGCCCACCGCCCGCCCGGCGCCCGGCACCAACCGGTTGACCAGCGTCGACTTGCCCACCCCGGAGTGCCCGATCAGCACCGACAGCGCGTCGGTCAACCGGGAGTCCAGCTCCGTCAGCGGCTCGTCCGGGCGGCAGCTCACCGCCTCCAGTTCCAGGTCGGCGTAGTAGCGCACCAGCTCGTCCCGGGCCGCCGAGGCGTCCGGCAGGTCCGCCTTGGTCAGGCACAACAGCGGCCGCACGCCGGCGTCGAACGCGGCGACCAGGCACCGGTCGATGAAGCCGGTGCGCGGCGGCGGGTCCTGCAACGAGCAGACGATCACCAACTGGTCGGCGTTGGCCACGATGACGCGCTCCCGGTCGGACGGGTCGTCGTCGTCCGCCGTACGCCGCAGCGCCGAGCTGCGCGGTTCGATCCGGACGATGCGCGCCAGGCTGTCCGGGCCGCCACCCACGTCCCCGACCAGCGCCACCTGGTCACCGACCACCACCGACTTGCGGCCCAGCTCCCGGGCCCGCATCGCGGTGACGGTACGGTCCTCGCCGGTCAGTACGCAGGTGTACCGACCGCGGTCGACGGCCACCACGAAGCCGGGCATGGCATCGGTGTGCCGGGGGCGGATCCGGGTCCTGGGACGCGACGAGCGTCCAGGCCGGACCCGCACGTCGTCCTCGTCGTACTCCCGCCGCTTCGCCGCCATGCATCACCCTCGTCACGTCCGCCCGGGGCGCGGTGCGGACCGACGCCCTTCTGCCAGGACACTAGCGTCCAGGCAGAAGGGTAAGGACGGCGTCGCGCCCACCGGGCCACCGGGCCACGGCACCCAC
>JBAUUM010000537.1:0-2026 GCA_049582705.1 Actinocatenispora sp. | reverse complement strand
GGCCTGCGAGGCCGGGTCTGCGCCGACTGCTGCATCCGCGGCGCCGGCGACCGCCCCGCCTGACCGCCCCGCCTGACCGGGCCGCCTGTCCGGGCCGCAACCTGGGCACACCGAGCCGCCCCGCCGGACGGCGCGCCGCCCGCCGCGGCCCGGGAAACGCGGCCCGGAGTGACGTCGGCGTCGTTGATCCGGACACCGTGGGCCACAAGGATCACCAGACCCGGACGTACCGGTCGGCTGGCACCGCTCGGCGGCGTGCACATCCTTTGACCAGACGTTTTGCACTGCAGAACTCTGTGTCAAACTTGCGGCGCGGCGGGATGCCTGTCTCCTAGCGTGACGCACAGGGAGGTGGCCCACAGCGTGTTTGACGTGATCGTGCGCGGCGGCCTGCTACTCGACGGCACCGGTGCGGAGGCGCAACGCGCCGACATCGGCATCCAGGGTGACCGGATCACCGCCATCGGCCAGCTCGACCTCGCCGAGGCCGCGCAGCAGATCGACGCCTCCGGACGCTACGTGACACCCGGCCTCATCGACGCGCACGTGCACGGGGACGGATGCGTGTTCGACCGCGCCGTCCAGCGGGCCGCGCTCCGCCAGGGCATCACCACGTTCGTGCTCGGCCAGGACGGCCTGTCGTACGCGCCGGGCAGCCCGGCCACCGTGGCCTACGTGAGCCGGTACTTCGCGGCGGTCAACGGACCGCACCCCACGTTCGGCGACGGGCCGGTCAGCGTCGCGGGTCTGCTCGACTCCTACTCCGGCGTCACCGCGCTGAACACCGCGTACCTCGCGCCGCACGGCACGATCCGGTACGAGGTGATGGGCGCGGCCGAGCGGCCCGCCACCGACACCGAACTGTCCGCGATGCGTCGGCTGGTCGAACGTGCCCTCGACGAGGGCGCGGTCGGGCTGTCCAGCGGACTGGAGTACGCCCCCGGCCGGTACGCCGACGTCCGGGAGCTGGCCGACCTGTGCCGCCCGGCCGCCGCCCGGGGTCTGCCGTACGTGACGCACATGCGCGGCTACGAGGCGGACGCGCCGCGTGGGGTCGCCGAGGTGCGCGAGATCGCCCGCGCGTCCGGGGCGGCCGCGCACATCTCGCACTACCACGGCCCGGCGGAGCAGCTCATCGCGCTCGTCGACGACAGCCGCGCCGAGGGCATCGACCTGACCTTCGACAGCTACCCGTACCTGCGCGGCAGCACGATCCTGGCGATGGTCGTACTGCCGCCGTGGCTGCCGACCGCCGACCCGGAACGCACCGTCGCCGCGCTGGCCGACGACGACACGCTGAGCCGGCTGGACACCGAATGGTTCGGCCCGCGGGCCGAGGTGTGGCCGCGGATCACCCTGTCGCACGTGCCCTCGGAGCAGTGGCGCTGGGCCGAGGGGCGGACCCTGCCGACGGTCGCGGAGAAGGTCGGGCTCAGCCCGGCCGAGACCTGCGTCGCCCTGCTACGGGCCACCGACCTGCAGGTCGGGTGTGTGTTCGGGCAGCCGCCGACGAACAGCGCCGAGTCGGTCCGGGCGCTGCTCCGGCACCCGGCGCAGATGGGCAGCTCGGACGGCATCTACATGGGTGGGCATCCGCATCCCCGGGGCTGGGGGGCCTTCGCCCGGGTGCTGGGCCGGCACGTCCGCGAACTCGGCGACCTGTCCTGGCCCGATGCGGTCGTGCACCTGTCCGCGCACCCGGCCCGGCGGTTCGGCTTCCGTGGCCGTGGCCTGCTGCGGGTGGGCGGCGTCGCCGACCTGGCCGTCATCGACCCGGCCCGGGTCGCCGACGTGGCGACCTACGAGGAGCCGAAACGGTGCGCGGTCGGCGTGGACGACGTCGTGGTCAACGGCCGGCCGGTACTGGCCGGTGGCGAGCTGACCGGTGAGAAGCCGGGCCGCCCCCTGCGAGGGTCGTCGTGAGCGCGGACGCGCGGCCTCGGCCCGGAGTCGAGGGGACAGCGCCCACCGAGCGGCGGAGCGAACCGGTGACGCGGAGCGCGGACGCGCGGCCTCGGCCCGTTGC
>JBAUUM010000536.1:0-6251 GCA_049582705.1 Actinocatenispora sp. | reverse complement strand
GGGCAGCACGGCCCGCCGCGGTGACCGGCCCGGCCCGGTACGTCCGGTCGTCGGGGCGCGCCCGCTCGATCCGGCGCGGCGCGCCGCGTACGAGATCCTGCGTGCGGTCCACGACCGGGACGCGTACGCGAACCTGGCGTTGCCCGCGCTGCTGACCGAGTGGTCGCTGAGCGGTCGGGACGCGGCGTTCGCCACCGAGCTGTGCTACGGCACCCTGCGCGCGACCGGCACGTTGGACGCCGTACTGTCCGCGAGTTCGCACCGCCCACTGTCCAAGATGGACAAGACCGTCCGGGACGCCCTGCGGCTGGGCGTCTACCAGTTGCTGTACACACGGGTGCCGGCGCACGCCGCGGTGTCCACGACGGTGGCGCTGGTGCGGTCGGCCGGCGGGCACCGATCGGCCAGTTTCGCCAACGCCGTGCTGCGCCGGGTCGCCGGGAACGATCTCGCCGGCTGGCTGGATCTGATCGCGCCGGCGGGCAGCCGTGACCCGCTCGCCCGGACCGCGGTGCGCCACGCGCATCCGACGTGGATCGTGCGGGCGTGGCGGGACGCGCTGGCGGCCGGCGCCGACCAGCCGGAGACATCCGGCGAGGACGACGCGGAACCCGACGCGGAATCCGCCGCGGAACCCGACGCGGAATCCGCCGCGGAACTCGAGGCGGCGCTGAGCGCGGACAACGAGCGGCCCGCGGTGCATCTGGCTGTCCGGCCGGGCCGCATCGAACGGGCGGAGCTGTCCGAGCGGGTCGACGGCACACCCGGTCGGTGGTCGCCGTACGCGGTCTACCTGCCGAGCGGTGCGCCCGGCGACGTGCCCGAGATCCGCAACGGGCGGGCCGGCGTGCAGGACGAGGGCAGCCAACTGGTCGCGTCGGCGGTGGCGGCCGCCCCGGTGACGGGGCCGGACCGCAGCTGGCTGGATCTGTGTGCCGGCCCGGGTGGCAAGGCCGCCCTGCTGGGCGGGCTGGCCGGCATCCGCGGCGCGGAACTGACCGCCGTGGAGGTGACCGAGCACCGTGCCACCCTGGTGGAGCGGGCCGTGTCGGGCCTGCCTGTCGAGGTGGTCCGGGCCGACGGCCGCACGGTGGGGGAGCACCCAGCCCTGCCCGCGGGCGGCTTCGACCGGGTACTGGTCGACGCGCCGTGCACGGGTCTCGGCGCGCTGCGTCGCCGCCCGGAGGCCCGGTGGCGCCGTCAGGAGTCGGACCTGCCGGATCTTGTCGCGTTGCAGCAGCAGCTGCTGTCCGCCGGGTGCCGTGCGGTCCGTCCGGGTGGTGTGGTCGGGTACGTGACCTGTTCGCCGCATCTGGCCGAGACGCGCGGCGCGCTGGACACGCTGTTGGCCGATCCGCCGGTACCGCTGGAGTTGCTGGACGCCCGTGCTCTGATGCCGACCGGGATGCCCGGTCTGGGGGAGGGACCGGCGGTGCAGTTGTGGCCGCACCGGCACGGGACGGACGCGATGTTCCTCGCGCTGCTGCGCCGTACCGCCTGAGTCGTCCGTACCGCCTGAGTGGGCCTGCCGCCGGCGTCCCTCCGCGGCACCTGTCGGGGTCGGCTTCGTCACGTTGCCACTCCGATACAAGCATAGATAGGCTATCGATATGCAACCGACAACTGCTGGCACCCGGCTCGCCGCCGAGCTGGCCGGGCGGCTGGGCACCCTGACCACCCTGCTCCGTCGGTCGGTACGGACCGGCGTCAGCCCGACCGTCGCCACCGTGCTCAGCACGTTGGAGCGCGACGGCGCGAAGCGGGTCAGCGACCTCGCCGACGTCGCGCAGGTGGCGCAGCCGACGATGACGACGCTGCTGCGCAAGCTCAGCGAGGACGGCCGGGTCCAGCGGGGCACCGACGCCAACGACCAGCGGGTGGTGACGATCGCGATCACCGACGGCGGGCGCGACCTGCTCGCCCGCATCAGGTCGGCGCGACAGGCAGCCCTGGACGTGCGGCTGGCGTCGTTGGCGCCGGACGAGCGCGCCGCCCTGGCCGCCGCCATCCCCGCACTGGACACGCTTCTCGAGAACTGGCGGGAGACCGGGCAGTCATGAGCCACAGCGACGGCACCAGCATCCTGCGACAGCCCAAGTCGGTCTGGGCGGTCGCCTTCGCCTGCGTGATCGCGTTCATGGGCATCGGTCTGGTCGACCCGATCCTGCCGGCGATCTCCTCCGACCTGCATGCGAGTCCCAGCCAGGTGGAGTTGCTGTTCACCAGCTACATGCTGGTGACCGGGGTCGCCATGCTGGTGACCGGCTTCGTGTCCAGCCGGATCGGCCCCAAGCGCACCCTGCTGTTCGGGCTCACGCTGATCGTGACGTTCAGCGCCCTGGCCGGCTCGGCGAACGGCGTCAGCGGCATCATCGGCTTCCGCGCCGGGTGGGGACTGGGCAACGCCCTGTTCATCGCCACCGCGCTGGCCGTCATCGTTGGTGCCGCCTCCGGCGGTGTGGCCGGCGCGATCATCCTGTACGAGGCCGCCCTCGGCGTCGGCATCGCGGTCGGCCCGTTGCTGGGCGGCCTGCTCGGCGGCATCAGCTGGCGCGGCCCGTTCTTCGGTGTCGCCGTGCTGATGGCGATCGCGTTCGTCGCCGTGATCATCCTGCTGCCCACCTCGCCGAAACCGACCCGCCGGTCCTCGATCATCGACCCGATCCGGGCGCTGCGCCACCGCGGCCTGCTGACCACCGCGGTCACCGCGCTGTTCTACAACTACGGCTTCTTCACCCTGCTGGCCTGGACCCCCTTCCCGCTCGACCTGACGGCGCACCAGCTCGGCCTGGTGTTCTTCGGCTGGGGGCTCTGCCTGGCGGTCACGTCGGTGTTCGTGGCGCCCCGCCTGCAGGCGAGGTTCGGCACCGTGCACACCCTGTACGTCATCCAGGGCGCGATCGCGCTGATCCTGCTGGTGATGGCGCTGGGCATCGGATCGAAGGCGACCCTGATCGTCGCGGTGATCGGCGCCGGGCTGTTCCTGGGCGTCAACAACACGCTGATCACGGCCGCGGTCATGCGCGTCTCGCCGGTCGAACGCCCGGTCGCCAGCGCCGCGTACAGTTTCGTGCGGTTCATCGGCGGCGCGGTCGCTCCGTTCCTCGCCGGCAAGATGGGCGAGCTGATCAGCCCGCAGCTGCCGTTCTACGTCGGTGCCGGAAGCGTGGCCGTCGGCATCCTCGTACTGGCCAGTGGCCACCGGTACCTGCGCGTCGTCGACGAACCCGAACAGCTCACGCCCGCTGCGGGTACCGCGCGGCAGCTGCTGGTCGCGGTCGCCGCGGGCCCCACGGGGGACGCCGTGGTCCGGCACGCCGTACGCGTGGCGACCGAACGCGACCTCTCGGTGCACCTGCTGCACGTGCGTGAGTCCGAAGTGGTCGACGACGTCGTCATCCCGCTGGAGAGCGACGAGGCCGCCGCGACGCTGATCGCCGAGCGGCTCGAGCAGCTCCGCCGGGCCGGGGTGAGCGCCGAGGGCGAGATCGCCGCCAACACCGGCAGCCACCTCGAAGTGTCCCGACTGATCCTGGACCGGGCGGCACGGTTTCCCGTTGCCGCGATCATCATCGGTTCGTCCTCGCACCAGGGCCTACGGTCGATGCTCACCGGCAGCCTGGTCAGCGAGGTTTCCCAGCACTCCGGCCAGCCCGTGATGATCGTGGACCCGGACAACGACGAGCTCAGTATCGCCTGATCCCGGGGGCGGGGTCGCCGGACGGCACGCGGACCGGCTCGTCGACGCCGTGTGCCGTCCGGTGTCGACGCGGCGTCGCTCGCATGGCGCGGCGGCCGGCCCGTGGCTCGACGCCGAGTACCCACGGCCTTGCCGAATACCCGCGGCCTCCGTCGGCGTCGCCTCAGGTGGCCGATGCCCGGGCATGCTCGCCGGGCAGCTCGAGCTCGGCGACGTCGGACAGCGTGGTCCGCATCAGGTGCAGGGACCTCGTGAGGTGGTTGGCCACCGTGAACGGTACGAGCAGCGCCGCGAAGCACAGCAGCGCCACCCGTGCGCCGAACTGGTCGGCGAGGGCACCGGCCAGGATCGCGCCGAGCCAGGTCAGTGACTGCGCGGCGAAACTGGTCGTCGCACCGACCCGGCCGAACAGCGCGTCCGGGACGAGGGTCGCGGTGTACGCCTCCCAGACCGACGCCGTGGGCACCGAGGCGAACACGAAGACCGCGGCCGCCAGCGCGAGCTGCCAGGGAGTCCGGGTGAACGCGACGGCACCGAGGCTGACCACGTACACCCAGTTGCCCAGGAGGAACACCCGCCGCGAGCCGACCGCCGCGACGATCCGCCCGGCCGCGACCGCGCCGATCACGCCGCCGGCGAGGATGACGGCGTTGGTCACGCTGATCGTCCGGGGGTCGAAACCCTGCTGTTCGAGCAGGGCCATGCCCAGCAGGATGACGCTGCTGCCCACGAGGTTGGTCACGGCCACCCACACGGTGGTGTACCGCAGGAACGGTTCCCGGGCGACGATGCGCAGGCCGTCGCGGATGTCGGTGGTGACACGCCGCCGACTCCCCGCGGCCGGAGCCCGGTCGGGTCCCAGGGGTTTCCGGATCAACGCCACCCCGATCGAGGCGGCCACGAACGAGACCGCGTCGACGCCGAACGGCAGCCACCGGGCGACACCGAACAGGAGTCCGGCGAGCGGCGATCCGACCAGCTGCGTCGCCTGCTGCAGGCCCTGCTCCTGCGCCGCGCGGGTGGCGAGCTGTTCGCGGGGGACGAGCCGGCGCATCGCCGGCAGGGTGGCGCTGGACACGACCCCCACGAGCAGCCCCATGGCGAAGGCGATGCCGGTGAGTACCGGCACGACCACGGCGCCGGTGGACACCGACCACACGACCGCACCCATGAGCGCGGCCTGCGCGAGCGGACCGGCGACCAGGATGACCCGCCGTGAGCGGCGATCGGCGATCGCCCCGCCCCAGAGCCGGGTGAGCAGCGCTCCGACCCGTTCCGCGGCGGCGATGAGTCCCGCGTCGAACACCGAGCCGCCACCGAACAGGACGAGCAGCGGGAACGCGATGACCGACACGTTGCTGCCGATCAGCGAGAACGCGGTACCGGTCCACCAGCACATGTAGTCGTGGTTGCGCCACAGCGAGCCGGCCCGGGCCGTGGCGGCTCCCGGCCGGATCATGTCGGTTCCGCGTGGCGTACCGGGAACCCCTGCACCTGGACCAGGACCGTCTCGGCGGTCGGCGTCGCGCGGGGTCGCGCCGCGTACCGGGACATGACCTCGCGCAGCTCGTCGCGCATCGCCGCGAGCCCGTCGGGGTCGAGGCGCAACGGCCGGCTCGACTCGAGGATCCAGGCCTGCCGCCACCGCGCGTCCCAGTCCTCGGCGAGGAACTGCTGCGTCCTGCGGAACTGCTCGCTGATCGCGGCGGCCAGCAGGGTCATCGCCTCGTGGCTGGTCTGCGGGTCGCTGAGGTACCCGGCTGCGTCGACCGACCACCCGGGCGCTGTCGCCCGCCACCAGCGTTCCCGGCGGGTGCCGCGATCCGGAATCTCCTCGATCAGGCCGGGCTCCGCCAGCTTGGACAGATGCCAGCTGGTGGAGCCGGAGCGCACCCCCAGGCGGTGCGCCAGGCCGGCCGAGGTGGCGGGCCCCTCGACCGTGAGCAGGCTCAGGATCTGTACCCGTACGGGATGTGCGAGCGCCCGAAGCCCGCCGGGGTCGAGCTGGCGGGACGATGATCCCCGCCCCGTGTCCTCTCCGGTCATGGGCACAACCTAGAACTTGCCAAGACTTCTTGGCAAGTAACGGTCAGCGCAGGTGACGGTCAGCCGGTGAAGGACCAGGGACCGAATCGGCCCCAGGCCACGAAGACGGTCAGCGCCAGATAGACCAGGTTCAACAGCATGTGCAGGTACTCCTGACGGCGGAACTCCACGATCGCCGCGCCGACCATGATCAGGCCCAGGCCGACGGCGGCCAGTGGTACCAGGACCGGCGCGATGTCGAGCACGGCGGGCAGGATCAGGCCGGCGGCGCCGAGGATCTCGACCGCGCCGAGGGCCTTGACGAAGCCGGCGCTGAAGTCCAGTGCCCAGCCGCCGCCGGGCGCCTTCGCCAGCTTCTCCCGGGGGAAGACCACCTTGTTGAGCCCGGCGACCAGGAAGGCGGCGGCCAGGAGGCCGGAAACGATCCACAGAGCGATGTTCATGAGTTTCTCCCGAGGGGGCTGTCGGCGATTCCGTGTGGTGTGCCTGGTCGACCAGGAACACC
>JBAUUM010000535.1:0-32221 GCA_049582705.1 Actinocatenispora sp. | reverse complement strand
GATCCGACCCAGGGCACCACCGGCGGCCGTTCCCGGCGTCGGCGCCGACGGCGCGGGCGGGCCGGTGGCGGTGCGACCCCGACGGAGACCCGCGGTGGCACACCCAGCGCCGAGAGCACCCAGGACGCCCGCCGCCCGAGCCGGCGGAAGCGCAAGCGGCGCGGCGAGACCCCGGCGCCGGGGCAGATCCACGGGCGGCGCCGCACCCGGTCCGGCCGGATCGAGGAGGTCTCCTCCGGTGGGCTGGTGATCGACGAGACCGGCCCGGAGGTCCGTGGCGTACTGATCGCCAAGCACGACCGCCGGGGTCGGCTGGTGTGGTCGCTGCCCAAGGGCCACGTCGAGCTGGGTGAGACCCTGGAACAGACCGCGGTGCGGGAGATCGAGGAGGAGACCGGCGTGACCGGCAAGGTCGCGCACCGGCTCGGCGAGGTCGACTACTGGTTCATGCTGCACGGCGAGAAGATCCACAAGACGGTGCACCATTTTCTTCTGCGGTTCACCTCCGGTGAGCTGTCCGACCGGGACGTCGAGGTTGTGGAGGTCGCATGGGTGCCGCTCGACGAGATCCCCACCCGGCTGGCCTATCCCGACGAGCGCCGACTGGTCGCCCAGGTGCCGGGGCTGCTCACCAGGAGCGACGCCGGGTGCCGCGACTCAGCCGGCCACCGGGACGCGTGACCCACCTGGTGCCGGCCGGCAGCGCCGCGCCGGGCACGATCCAGGACGTCCAGCCGACCGAGAGTGAAGCGAGCCGTCAGGCATGAGCCATCCCCAGGGCCGGGTGTACCGCAGCGGTGACGATCCCCGGATCCAGCATCCGAACGCGTCCCCGGACACCGACGCGGACGCCACCGGAGCGGACCCGACCCTCGACCCGCCCACCACGTACCACGGGTCCGACTGGCCCCGGTACGAGCAGTACGCGCCGAACGGCGACGGCGGGCCGACACCGACGGCGGCCGGTCCCGGCCTGTACCGCTCGGCCAGCATGCCCGCGGCGATCGAGCGGGAGGCCACCAACCTGATGGCGCCGGTCGGTACGCCCGTGCCGGACCCGGCGGCGGGCGAGACGATGCCGGCACCGGGCGGTACGGAGCTGGCCGAGGAGCCGGCGGACGACCGCGGCGGGGTGTTCCGCAACAGCGCCGTGATGGCCGGGTTCAACCTGCTCAGCCGACTGCTCGGGTACGGCCGGACGGTGGCGATCGGCAGCACGCTCGGCGTCGTGGTCAGCAACGCCTACACCACCGCCGTGTACTCCCCACAGATGCTGTACGAGCTGCTCATGGGCGGCACGCTGACCAGCGTCGTCGTTCCGCTGCTCGTCCGGGCCCGCAAGCGCGACGCGGACCGTGGCGAGGCGTTCACCGAACGGTTCGTGACGCTCGCGGCGAGCCTGCTGCTCGCCGTCGCCGCTGTGGTCAGCCTCGCCGCGCCGGTGATGTCGTGGGTCCTCGCGAACGGCACCCCGTACCAGGACCTCGCCACGGCGCTGAGCTACGTGATGCTGCCGGCCATCTTCCTGATGGGGATGTCCGCGCTGTTCCAGGCGGTGCTGAACACCCGCGGCTCGTTCGCGGCACCGACCTGGGCGCCGATCCTCAACAACATCGTGATCATCGGCTTCTTCGTCATGTTCGGTCTGCTGTGGCCGGAGAAGCCGACGGTCGAATCGATGACCGAGCCGAAGGTGCTGGTACTCGGCCTGGGCTTCACCCTCGCGATGCTCGTGCAGGTCGTGGCGCTGGTGCCGGCGCTGCGCAAGGTCGGGTTCAAGTTCCGGCCGAGGTTCGGTGTGCGCGGTGTGGGCCTGCGCGAGATCGGTCACCTCGGCGCGTGGGCGCTCTGTTACGTGGCGATCAGCCAGGTCGGCATGGTCGTGGTACTCAAGCTCGCCGGCCTGGCCTCCGGCCACGCCAAGACCGGCCCGATCGTGTACGACTACGGCTTCCTGCTGATGATGACCGTGAACGGGATCGCCGCCGTGTCGGTGATGACCGCGCTGATGCCGCGGATGAGCGCCGCCGCCGCCGACCGCCGGTACGAGGACGTGGCCGGCTACCTGTCGCTGGGCACCCGACTGTCCTCGGTGCTGCTCATCCCGGGGACGGTGGCGCTCGCGGTGTTCGGTACGCAGTTCGCCGTGGTGCTGTTCCAGCACGGCCACTTCGATTCGGCGGCGGCGCAGTCGACAGGACTCGCGATCTCGATGGCGGGCTTCGGTCTGGTGCCGTTCGCGGTCAGCCAGTTGCAGATCTTCACCTTCTACGCGCTGCCCGACACCCGTACCCCGGCGCTGGTGAACATTCCCGTCGTCATCGTGAAGGTGCTCTTCGATCTCGGCGTGTGGTGGCTGGCCCCGGTGAAGTACGTGGTGCCGCTGCTGCTGTTCGGCAACGCGGTGTCCTTCGTGGTCGCCGGTGTCGTCTCGTACACGCTGCTGCGCCGCCGGATCGGCCCGCTCGGGCTTCGGGAGGTGGGCAGCACGCTGTCCCGGCTCGTACTGGCCGCCGTCGTCGCCGCGTTCCCGGCGTGGCTGGTGGCGCACGTACTGGCGGGGGAGCTCGGCAAGGGGGAGTCGGCCGCGCTGGCCGAACTGGCGGCCGGTGGTGCCGCTCTGGCGGTCGTGTACTTCGGGCTGGCGTACGCGCTGCGGGTGCGGGAGATCAGCGACGTCGTGTCGATGGTGCGCCGCAAGCTGGCGCGCTGACGATCCGGAGCCGCACCGACGGAACGTGCCCGGCGCCGGTGGGCCGGCACGGCCCGGGTCGACCGGCCGACCGGTCCTGTGGCACCGCGGCCCGCAGCAGTTCCTCGGTGCCGGCCAGGATCCGCTGCACGGTGGCACCGTCGTGCAGGACCAGGTACGCCCGGTCGGGGCGACTGACCAGCAGTGCCCCGGTCGCGCCGGCCGGCGCGGGCAGATCCTCGGCGTCCGGGTACACGGCCAGGACCCGGTCCAGCGGGCTGCCGGTGCCGATGCCTTCGGCGGTGTACTGACCTTCGTCGAGTGGCCAGAGCAGTACCCACTGGTCGGCGTCGAACGCGTGTGCCCCCGTACCCATGAGGGCCAGCATGGACCAGCCCGGCACGACCAGCCATCCGATATGCCGAGTTACCGCCCGGTAGTACGTTTCAGCTCGCGTGGCGACCTCGGTCACCTCGGCTGGCGTCCCGGCGCAACACCGTGAGAGGCTCGCCACACGCCGCGCGACGGCAACGCTCCGGAGTCAGGTCAGCCACGCTCCGGAGTCGTCTCCGCGGGGCGCGCGCTGGCGAGTGCAGTGCCCAACGTCACCGATGCCGCGCAACCCGGTACCGGCCACGCGCGTGTTGTCCTTCGGGCACCCCCGGCCTGTCATCCGGCACGGGCCGCGATGAACAGCAAGAATGGTGGAGTACGCGGAGACGAGCCGGGATGGTGCCAGACATGACAATCTGGGAATGCTGTAACAAAACACCTTCTGGTTGTCGAGTACAGAATCGAGACGCGATACGGTGGCACGGGTCCGAACGCCCGCCTGGCACCCAGGACCGTTACGTACCGTAGCGGCTCTGGTTACCGACACATCATCAACAAGCTGGAGTTGAGCAGGGTGCTGCTTGCGCACCGCGCGAAGGACCTAGGCTGTGAGTGAACGTCGGGCCGCCTTAGGGCCAGCCGGAGGGAGGACTGGGTTGACCCAGGTCGGAGCGCCTGCGGTCGGCGAGGTCCTCGCTGACCGGTACCGCCTTGAGGAGCACATCCACGACGACTCCACGGGGCGGCAGGTTTGGCGCGGGGTCGACATCATCCTCCGGCGCCCGGTGACGATCGTCCTGAAGTACCCGGGCGGTGAGTCCTCCGAGGAGATGCTGCAGGCCGCGGTCGCGGCCAGTCGTGTCATCCACCCACACACCGTCGGCGTCTACGACGCGGTCGACGAGGGAGACCGGGCCTACGTGGTCCGCGAATTCGTCGAGGGTCGCTCCCTGCGCGACACGGTCAAGCTCGACGGCCCGCTGAGTCCGGGCCGCGCCACCGCGGTCGCCCGGGCCATCGCCGACGCGCTCTCCGCCGTCCACGAGACCGGGGTGGCGCACGGCAACGTGCACGCCGGCACCGTACTGCTCGGCCCCGAGCGCATCGTGCTCGCCGACGCCCGCGCCGGAGACGACGCCAGCCCCGAAGCCGACATCCGCGCCCTCGGCGGCGTGCTCTACTGCGCGCTCACCGGCGACTGGCCCCAGGAACTGCCCGGCGACTTCGGCCTGCCGGCCGCGCCGCACATCGAGGGCAAGCTCGCCGCACCCCGCCAGGTCCGCGCCGGAGTGCCGAACTACCTCGACGCACTGACCATGGACCTGCTCGACGAGGCGCTCCCGCCGCCCAGCTCCGCCGAACTGTCCGCGGAACTCGCCCGGCTGGACGTCGCGAACGAGGTCAGCGGCCCGCTCGACCTGGTCGCCGCGGACACCCCGGAGCAGCCACACAACTCCCGCTCGATCTGGAAGAAGTTCGCCGTCGGCATCGCCGCGCTCGCGGCGATCTCGCTCGTCGGCCTGCTGATCGGCACCAAGTGGGTGAACAGCAACACCAACCCCGGTGGGCCGGGCTCCTCGGCACCGCCGAGCCAGACCTCCGGGCAGGGCGCGCCGAAGGCGATCACGCCGACCAAGGTGCGGATCATCGACCCCAAGGGCGGTGACCGGACCGAGTTGAGCGACGCCCAGTTCGTCACCGACGGCAACCCGTCCACGGCCTGGGAGACCGACGAGTACAACCAGGCCCCGTTCGGGCACTACAAGTCCGGCATGGGCGTGCTGCTCGACCTCGGCAAGGTGCACGACATCTCCACCGTCTCGGTGAACCTGAGCGACAGCGGCGCCACCATGGGCCTCATGATGGGCTCCAGCGACCCGGCCAACGGCGGTCTCGGCACCACGGACACCGACGACGCGGTCGCCCACAGCTTCAAGGACGTCCCCGGCGCCGGGCAGCAGGAAGTGAAAGTGACCCAGTCGTGGACCCTCAGCGGTGTCAAGACGCGGTACCTGCTGCTGTGGATCACCGAACTGCCCCAGGACCAGAGCCTCAAGTACCAGATCGGTGTGAGGGACCTCAAGGTCCACGGGCAGTGACCCGAGGTGGCGTGACGCCGCGGCCGGCCGGCCGCGGCGTGACCGTACCCGGCGGACCAGTCGCCACAGCACGCCCTGCAGGCAGGTAGACCGACCGTGCCAGATGACCGCACGACCGCCGATCCGCGGCGGGACGACCGGGGCGACCCGGACCTGCTCCGTGCGCATCTGGCGGGGGACCGTACCGCCTTCGAGACCCTGGTCCGGCGGCACCGGGACCAGCTCTGGGCCGTCGCGCTGCGCACCATGGGCGACCGCGAGGAGGCCGCCGACGCGCTGCAGGACGCGCTGCTGTCCGCGTACCGGAAGGCCGACCGGTTCCGGGGCGATTCGGCCGTCACGACCTGGCTGTACCGGATCGTGGTCAACGCCTGCCTCGACCGGATGCGCAGACGCAAGGCCCGTCCCACCGTTCCGTTGCCCGAGACCGGCCCGGGTGAGCCGGTGGCACCCGGTGAGGTCGCCGACCGGGACACCTCCCTGACCGTCCAGTCGGCGCTCGCCGAACTGCCGGTCGAGCAGCGGGCCGCGCTGGTACTGGTGGACATCTACGGATATCCGGTCAGCGAGGCGGCACAGATCCTGCAGATCGCCGAGGGCACCGTGAAGAGCCGGTGCGCGCGGGGGCGGGCCCGGCTCGCGGGTCGTCTGGGTCACCTTCGGAACCAGGAGCCCGCCGGAAACGTCCAAGCAGAGACCGGGGCGGCCGCGAGGGCCGGCCACAGCCCGGCGGCCACCGGCACAGGTGGTGCCGGACCTGCCGATTCGGAACCAGCCGGGCCACGACGGACCGGGCAGACGAACGCCGCGGGAGAGGGGGCATCGTGACCGGCGGACAGCAGCACGGATGGCCGACCCCCGGTGACCCCACCCCCGACGGTCGGGCGGTCGACGTCGACCTGGTCGCCGACTACGTCGGTGGGGCGCTCGACGACACACCGGAGTACGCCGAGGTGGCGGAGCTGATCCGCACGGACCCGGAGTGGGCCGCCGCGCACCGGGGGCTCGTCGAGGCGGACCGCATCGTCCGGGGGCAGCTCGCCGAGCTGAGTGGTGTGCCCGAGCCCATGCCGTCGGACGTCCTGTTCCGGCTGACCGGTGCGATCCGCGCCGCGGGTCCCCCGGACCAGGACAGCGCGCCCGGCCAGGTCGCCCACGTCGGGGATCTCGCCGACGCACGGTCCCGCCGTCGTCGGCACGCCCGCTGGACGATGGCGGCCGCGGTGGTCATACTCCTCGCCTCGCTCGGGCTGCTCGGTGCCACCGGGATGTTCCGCGCCCTGACCCACTCCGGCGACAGCGGCGCCGACAACAAGGCCGCCAGCTCAGGGGACCAGGCACCGGCCGGTGCGCCCGCGCCGACCCACAACATGGGTCCCAACCGGGAGAAGGTCGCTCCCCGGGTGCCCGGGACCGCGGTCACCGCCAGCGGGCGTGACTACACCCCGGACAGCCTCGACCTCCTGCAGCGCCAGCCGGGCCGGACCGGGGCCGGCCTCGACGACCAGGCCCGGTCCGCGGCACCGTCCGGGCTCGACCGGCTGGCGGTTCCGGCCCAGCGGGACGGTTGCCTGGACGCCGTTCGCGCGGCCCACCAGGGGAAGGCGACGCTGGTGGACTATGCGCGGTTCCGGGGCGACCCGGCACTGGTGATCGAACTGGACCGTGAACGGAACGATCCCCAGTTCGTGGTGGTTGGCCCGGACTGCGGCATGGGCGGCGCCCACGAGCTCTACGCGACGCGCTGACGGACCCTTCCGGTGTGACGGATCCCGCCAACGGGAATCCTGATCCGTACGATGACGTTCTGCCGGCTGAGGGCACCGGCCAGGCAACGGAACTGGCATCGGGAACCGTCAAGGAAGAGGTCGTGTGGTGGCAGCACAGACAGACGTCCGTAACCTGATCATCGTCGGGTCTGGACCAGCGGGATACACCGCCGCCGTGTACGCGGCCCGGGCGAACCTGAACCCGCTCGTCATCGAGGGCGCGCAGTCCGGCGGCGCGCTGATGACCACCACCGAGGTCGAGAACTTTCCCGGCTTTCCGGACGGCATCGACGGCCCGGACCTGATGGACAACATGCGCAAGCAGGCCGAGCGCTTCGGTGCCGAGCTGCTGACCGACGACGCCTCCCGGGTCGATCTGAAGGGCCCGATCAAGAGCGTGTGGGTCGGCGACACCGAATACCAGGCCAAAGCGGTCATCCTGGCCACCGGGTCCGCCTGGCGGCCGTTGAACGTCCCGGGCGAGCAGGAACTGCTCGGGCACGGCGTGTCCTCCTGCGCCACCTGTGACGGCTTCTTCTTCCGCGGCCAGCACATCGTCGTCGTCGGCGGTGGCGACTCCGCGATGGAGGAGGCGACCTTCCTGACCAAGTTCGCCGACTCGGTCACGATCATCCACCGCCGGGACGAGTTCCGGGCGAGCCCGATCATGGCCGACCGGGCACTGACCAACGACAAGATCAAGGTCGTGTGGGACTCCGTGGTGACCGGCGTGATCGGCACCGACAAGGTCAGTGGCGTCTCGGTCCGCAACGTCAAGACCGGCGAGGAGACCACGCTCGACGTGACCGGGCTGTTCATCGCCATCGGCCACGACCCGCGCAGCGCCCTGTTCGCCGGCCAGGTCGACCTGGACGACGAGGGCTACGTGCGGTCCGAGGCCCCGAGCAGCCGTACCAACCTGACCGGTGTGTTCGCCTGCGGCGACCTCGTCGACCACACCTACCGGCAGGCCATCACCGCGGCCGGCACGGGCTGTGTCGCCGCACTGGACGCGGAACGCTACCTCGCGTCCGTGGAATGACGCGAGGATCACAGGCTTCTGGAGAAAGGGGTACCCGAAACATGAGCAAGTCGGTCACCGATGCGAGCTTCGACGCCGACGTCCTGAAGTCCGACAAGCCGGTGCTCGTCGACTTCTGGGCAGAGTGGTGCGGACCGTGCAAGAAGGTCACGCCGGTCCTGGACGAGCTGAGCACCCAGTTCGGCGACAAGGTCGAGATCGTCAAGCTCAACATCGACGAGAACCCCAAGGTCACCCGTGACTACGGCGTCATGTCGATCCCGACGCTGACCATGTTCAAGAACGGTGAGCCGGTGCAGTCGGTGGTGGGTGCACAGCCGAAGAGCACGCTGACCAAATTGATCGAATCAGCCCTGTAACGGACGAGTACGCGTTGGCTAAGTAAGAGACAGGGACCGGGTTGCCAGTAGGGCCGCCCAGTGGTCCGCGCGGGCAGGATCTCCTGACCGACGGGTCGCTGGACGGGGCACCCGGTCCCCTTTGTCTGCCCGCACCACGCCGCCTCATCGTTTGCGTCATGGGACGACCACACTGCGGGGTTTTCCGCCACTCCGACGCCAGGCCCGTAACGGATTGGACAACCGTCGCGGAGTACGCTCCGAGGCCTGTGGTGCTTACGGCCCGTATCGCCATGCTTCGGTGCCGGGTACCCGATGGATGCGCCGGGTACCGTCCGCGACCCCCGGCCCGCAGCAGAGCCACGAGGAGGCACCGCGCATGCGTCCGATCCGACCGGGTGACCGTGGTCCGGCAGTCGCCGAGATCCGGACCGTCCTTGTCAGGCTCGGACTACTGGTCGGTGATCCTGATCAGCACGGGTACGACGACGAGGTCCAGCGCGCCGTCCGCGCCTTCCAGCAGTCCCGCGGCCTGATCGCCGACGGTGTCGTCGGCGAGGAGACCTGGCAGTCCCTGGACGGCGCCCGGTGGGCGCTGGGCGACCGCACCCTCTTCCCGGCCCGGCCGGAACCGCTGTGCGGTGACGACGTCCGTGCCCTCCAGGAGCGCCTGCTGGAGATGGGGTACGACGTCGGCCGCGCGGACGCGGTGTTCGGCGATCAGACCGCCCGCGCCCTCGGCCAGTTCCAGCGCGAGGTGGGCCTGCCCTCCGACGGCGCGTTCGGCCCGGCGACCATGTCGGCGCTGCGGCGGCTCAGCCGCAAGGTCACCGGCGGGCGGCCGCAGCTGCTGCGGGAGTCGGCCGTCCTGCACCATTCCGGCCCGGCCCTGGTCGGCAAGCGCATCGTGATCGACCCCGGGCACGGCGGCGACGACCCCGGCGTGGTCGTCCCGGACGGCCTGCTCCGGTGGACCGAGGCGGACCTGGTGTTCGACCTCGCCTCCCGACTGGAGGGACGGCTCGCCGCCGCGGGCGTCCAGGTCCACCTGACCCGCAACCGCGACACCTGGTTTCCGGACAAGGACCGCGCCCGGTTCGCCAACGACCTGGGCGCGGACCTGATGATCTCACTGCACGCCGACGGCCACGCCAACCCGGCGGCCCAGGGCGTCGCGACGTACCACTTCGGCACCGAGCAGGGCGTCTCGTCGACGGTGGGCGAGCAGCTCGCCGGTCTGGTCGAACGCGAGATCGCCGCCCGCACCGGGCTGCTCGACTGCGGCAGCCACGCGAAGGGCTGGGACCTGCTGCGCCTCACCCGGATGCCGGCCGTCCGGGTCGAGCTCGGTTACCTGACCTCGCCCGAGGACCGTGCCCGGCTGGTCGACCCCGCGTTCCGCGACACGGTGGTCGAGGCGATGGTCGCCGCGATCCAGCGGATGTACCTGACGGCCGAGTCCGACTATCCGACCGGCACGTTCGACGTGAGTTCGCTCCGCGCCGCCGTCGCCGCGGCCGCTGGCTGAGGCACCGGCGGACCACGGCACGCACGCCACACGCGTCCCACGCAGACCGGGTCGCCTCCGCCGGCGTCACCGTACGGCGCGGCGCCTCACAGCATGCTGCGGGTGGCCGGTCGGAGCAGCGCCTCCGGGCTCATCGACCCGAGCAGCTTCTCCAGCGCCGACTCGACGTCCGACTTCCAGGACAGGGCCGTACGCAGCTCCATGCGCAGCCGCGGGAACCGCGGGTGCGGCCGTACCGTCTTGAAGCCGACCGAACGGAAGTAGTCCGCCGGAGCGACACAGTGCGGTTGGTCCCAGACCGCGTCGCCGAAGGCCTCGATGGCCTTCATACCCCGTTTCGTCAGGTCCCGCGCGACGCCCTGGATGAGCATCCGACCCAACCCACCGCCGGCGAAGTCGGGCAGCACGTGCGCGCTCATCAGCAGCGCGGCGTCCGGGCTGACCGGGCTGGTGGGAAACGCCACCGAACGCGGCACGTAGGCGGGCGGCGCGAACAGGATGTACCCGGCCGGCACGCCGTCCACATAGATCAACTTGCCGCACGACCCCCACTCCAGCAGGGTCTGCGACACCCAGGCTTCCTTCTCCAGCTCGGCGTCGCCGGCCTTCCCGGCCCGGTCCGCCGCCACGGGGTCGAGTTCCCAGAACACGCAGCCACGGCAGCGCCGCGGCAGATCTTCCAGCGTGTCGAGTGTCAGGCTCACCAGGTGCCGGGACACCGCGCCCCCAGGTTGTCCAGCACCGTGCCTCCACAGCCGCGTACTCCTGCCAACGTGCCCGATCCTACGCGTTCTGTGTCACGAATCGGAGCGGTTCCCGGGCACCGGTCGATAGACTCAGCCGAACCGTGCGCCGAGGTGACGGACGCGCCAGCGCAGTCGCCGTTCGTCCAGCCGGCGCCGTTCCGCGCAAGGGGGGCCGCCGTGGCCGGCACGACACTGGACGACTACACCGACCTGTACGCGCAACGGGTACACGGGATGAAGGCGTCCGAGATCCGCGCGCTGTTCTCGGTGGCGAACCGGCCGGAGGTCGTCTCGCTCGCCGGCGGCTCGCCGTTCACCGCCGCACTCCCGCTCGACGCCGTCGGCGACATGGTCGCCGACCTCATCCGCCGCGAGGGCGCCCAGGCGCTCAACTACTGCGTGGGCCAGGGCGAGCTCGCGCTGCGCGAACAGATCTGCGCGGTGATGGCCGAAGAGGGCATCGACGCCGCCGGCGGCGCCTCACCGGACGACGTGGTCGTCACCACCGGCTCGCAGCAGGCCCTCGACCTCGTGTCGCGGGTGTTCCTCGACCCGGGCGACGTCGTACTCGCCGAGGCGCCCAGCTACGTCGGGGCGCTGGGCGTCTTCCAGGCCGCCCAGGCCGACGTCGTACATGTGTCCATGGACGACGAGGGGCTGGTACCGGAGGCGCTGGAGGAGGCCATCGCCGCCGTCGCCGCGTCCGGGAGACGAGCCAAGTTCCTCTACACGGTGCCGGCGTTCCACAACCCCGCAGGCGTCACGCTCGCCGAGCACCGGCGGGACCGGATCCTGGAGATCTGCCAGCGGCACCGGCTGCTCGTACTGGAGGACAACCCGTACGGCCTGCTCGGCTTCGACTCGGCGCCGCCGGCACCGCTGCGCGCCCGGCAACGCGAGGGCATCCTCTACCTCGGCACGTTCTCCAAGACGTTCGCCGCGGGCGCCCGGGTCGGCTGGATCCTCGCCCCGCACGCCGTACGCGACAAGCTGGTGATGGCCTCCGAGGCGTCGATCCTCTGCCCCTCCACGTTCAACCAACGGATCGTCACCCGGTACTTCAGCACCATGCCGTGGCAGGAGCAGCTGAAGGTGTTCCGCGAGCTGTACCGGGAGCGGCGCACCGCCACCCTGGCCGCGCTCGAGGACTTCATGCCCGACGGCGTGCAGTGGACCCGGCCCGGCGGCGGATTCTACGTGTGGCTGACCCTGCCGGAGAGCCTCGACTCGAAGGCGATGATGCCGCGGGCGATCCACGCCCGGGTGGCGTACGTGCCGGGCACCGGCTTCTACGCGGACGGCTCCGGCGGCCAGAACCTCCGCCTCTCGTACTGCTTCCCGCCACCGGAACGGATCCGCGAAGGTGTCCGCCGGCTCGGCCATGTCATCGAGGCGGAGCTGGCGCTGCGGGGTACGTTCGGTGCCGTACGGGGGGCGACGGCTCCCCGCCGGGTGACGGGCGACATTCCTCCGGGCATCGCGTGAGCGACGCCCGGAGCCGACGGGAGGGCGACATGAGCACCGAGACGAGCGATCGCACCGACGCCCGTGGTCGCTCGTACCCGTCGCGGGTACTCGTCCTCGCCGGTGGTCTCTCGTACGAGCGGGAGGTGTCCCTGCGGTCCGGTCGGCGGGTCCTGGACGCCCTCCTGATGGCCGGCTTCGACGCCGAACTGCACGACGCGGACGTCACCCTGCTGCCGAGCCTCACCACCGACCGCCCGGAGGCCGTCCTCATCGCGCTGCACGGGGGGCCGGGGGAGGACGGCTCGCTCCAGGGCGTGCTCGATCTGGTGGGCGTGCCGTTCGTCGGCAGCCCGGCGCACGCCGCCCGGGTCGCCTGGGACAAGCCGACCGCGAAGGCGGTACTACGCAAGGCCGGCATCCCCACCCCGGAGTGGGTCACCCTGCCCCACTCGACGTTCTCCGAACTCGGCGCCCAGGCTCTGCTCGACCACGTCGTCGACCGGCTCGGTCTGCCGCTGGTGATCAAGCCCGCGCAGGGCGGCTCGGGGCTCGGCGTACAGGCGGTGCGTTCCGCCGAGGCGCTGCCGGCCGCGATGGTGGGCGCGTTCGCGTACGGCTCGACGGTGCTCGTGGAGCGGTTCGCTCCCGGTGTCGACATCGCCGTCAGCGTGCTGGACCTCGGCGACGGGCCACAGCCGCTGCCGCCGGTGGAGATCGTGCCGCCGGACGGGAACTACGACTTCGCCGCGCGGTACACGGCGGGCATCACCACCTGGCACTGCCCGGCCCGGCTCGCCGAGTCGGTACGGGCGGAGGCGGCGCGGCTCGCGGTGGCCTCCCATACCGCGCTGGGACTGCGTGACCTGTCCCGGATCGACATGCTCGTCGGACCCGACGGTGACATCCAGGTCCTGGAGGCCAACGTCGCGCCGGGCATGACCGAGACGTCGCTGCTGCCGATGGCTATCGAGGCCGCCGGCCGGGACCTCGCGGGCACGTTGGAGAGTCTGGTGCGCGTCGCCGCGGCCCGGGGCGTCCCCCAGCACTGACGGGCGGACCCGCCCGCTGTCACCCGGACTCCAGCCCGTCCGGACACCCGCCGCCCGAGGACCGCCGGCTCGCTGGGGAAGACCCACCGGCGCCCACCGTTTCGGGGTGTGGGGGTCGGGGGCCGGCACGGTCAGAGGGCGAGCCACATGAGGATCTCGTCGCGCTCGGCGGCCGGACCGAGCCGGATGGCGCCCGGCAGGCGCCCCACCGTCTGGTAGCCGTGCCGGTGGTAGAAGCGTTCGATCCCCGTACCGGCCCGCACCGAGAGACACAGGGCGGCCAGGCCGAGCCGCTCACGGGCGACCTCGGTGACGGTGGACATCAGGCGGTCACCGAGTCCGGACCCCTGGAGGTCCGGATCCACCTGCACGCGGATGACGGTGCGCCAGTGCTGACGCAGCCAGCTCGACCCCGCTTCCAGGACGCACCACGCAACGACCCGGTCGTCGCCGTCCGCGAGGGTGATCAGGGTGTCGGTGCCGCCGGCGATCCGGTCCAGGATTCGCTGCGTGTCCGGTCGGATCTGCGCCGAGGTGGCCGGCGGGACGTAGCCGACCGCCCCGCCGGCGTTGGTCACCCGTACCCACAGGTCGGTGATCTCGTCGACCAGCTCCCCGGTGATCGGTGGGTCCACGAGGACGCGGGGGTCGGACGAATCTCCACCACCGGTACCACCGGCACGGGTACCGGTGGCCGTCGCGTTGGCGCCGTCGGCAGTGCTCGCATCGGTGGCGTTGGTGCCAGCGTCGGCGGCTCGGGTGACGTCGGCATGGGTGGCGCCGGGAGTTGGTACGCCCTGGGTCGGTGCAGCCGGGAGGCCGGTGCCGCGAGTGGTGGCCGGCTGCCCAGCAGCACCCACCGGCCGGTGGGGCGCCGTACTCTCTGCGCGCCGCGCGTCGGGGGGCGGCGCTGACCCGTCGCATCGCGGGCTCCCGGAACCTTGGGATCCCTGCTGCCCGCTCCCGATGGAGCCGTGCTCGCGTCCGCCGGGGATGCCTGTCGCGCTCCGGTGATCGGCCATCCGACCATTCTGTGGGGACCGGTCGCCTCCCCGCCAAGCGACTGCGCGTGAGTTCTGGACCCGCTCGGCGTCCGCACGGTTTCACGTGAAACCGGCGTCTTGATCGGGAGGCCCCGACCTCTTCTCCGTGGGTCCGGTCCTTCGGCGGTCCGGCGCACTGAACTCGCCCAGCTCTGGCGTCGCCCGCGTGGCCCCGGTCCTACCGAAACCGTCGGCCTACACGCGCTGGGGGCCAGATGACCCGATCCGCTCCGAGCTGACCCGGGCAGGCCCGCGCGGGACGCGACGGGAGGAGATGCCGACCCGGGCCTCCCCGGCGGCCCGCCCACCCACACCGACCACCGCGCGGGAGGGCGCGACCATCCACCCAGGGAGCACGCCGAGGCCGTCCGGTTCAGGACGTCGCCCCCGACGGGGGGAGATCCCGACCCGGGATCCTCGGCCGCCCGCGGGACCGCGTTGCGCCGCCCGCCCCGGCCCCGCGACCCAACCGAACTCTCCCGGGCCGCCCATGCCGGCCACCGCGCGAAGAGAGCGCGACCACCCACGGAGTCCGCCGGGGCCGTGCGATTCGGGAGCATCGTTCCCCGACGCCGACGACCCATCCGGGTCGGCGCGGTCCTGGAAACATCCGTCCAGACCCGACCCGGCCGATGTGGTCCTGCGAGCACCCGTCCGGCGGCAGCTGACATCCGGCCGCCCCGTTCAGGGTGACGCGCCGGCCGGCACCCACTGGCCCGTCCCCTGGTCTCGTCCGGCCCACCCAGCCCGCCCGGCTCCCGACGGGAAGGGCTGCTGGACGGGCGCCCTCGGCCTCCCCCGAACGGTGGGACTGCCACGGGGATCGGGGTCGCCAGCCGCTACCCGGGCGGCCTGTTTCACGTGAAACCAGACCAGGGGGAGTCGGTCCTGGGAACACCCGTCCGGCGGCAGCTCACATCCGGCCGCCCCGTTCAGGTCACGCGTCGGCCGGCACTCACTGGCCCCGTCCCCTGGGTCTCGTCCGGTACCGGGGACACAGACACCGACGGCCCGCCCGAGAGATCGGGCGGGCCGTTCATACGGCGGTGGAGGTGGTCAGTCGCCGCCGCGTCCGGAGACGCCCATGACGCTGACGATGCGCTCCAGGTCGTCCACCGTCGCGAACTCCACGACGATGCGGCCCTTGCGGCGGCCCAGGTCCACCTTGACCTTCGTGTCGAAGCGGTCCGAGAGGCGATCCGCGAGTTCGCTCAGCGCCGGCGCCTCGGCCTTTGCTCGCCGGGCCGGCGCCGGCTTCGCGCTCGCCTCGGTGGGCGCCATCTGGACGATCTCCTCGGTCGCCCGTACCGACAGACCCTCGGCCACGATCCGCTTTGCCAGATCGCTCTGCTTCCCGGCGTCGCTCAGCCCGAGCAGAGCCCGGGCGTGCCCGGCCGACAGCACGCCGGCGGCGACCCGCTGCTGCACCGCGGGCGGGAGGTTCAGCAGTCGGATCGTGTTCGAGATCTGCGGCCGGCTCCGGCCGATCCGCTTGGCCAGTTCCTCGTGCGTCGCCCCGAACTCCTCCAGCAGCTGCTGGTACGCGGCCGCCTCCTCCAACGGGTTGAGGTTCGCCCGGTGGATGTTCTCCAGGAGCGCGTCGCGGAGCATGTCGTCGTCGCGGGTCTCCCGGATGATGGCCGGGATCGCCTCCCGCCCCAGGGACTGCGCGGCCCGCCAGCGTCGCTCACCCATCACCAGCTCGTACTTGCCCGGCCCGAGCTCCCGTACGACGATCGGCTGCAGGAAGCCGACCTGCTCGATCGAGACGCGCAGTTCTTCCAGCGCCTCGTCGTCGAAGACCTGGCGCGGCTGCTGCGGGTTCGGCTCGATCGAACCCACCGGGATCTCCCGGAAACGCGCGCCGGGCACCGGAGCGAGGCTGTCGTCCTCGACCTCCGGCCGGGGCGCGGGGGAGACCGGCCTGGCGGCGGTCACCTCTCCGGCGACGACGTCGGGGGTCACCGTCGCCAGGGCGGTGGACTCCGGCGGTGAGGCGGCCTGTTCCGGTACGGCTCCACCGGCGTCCTCGGTAAGCCCGGTCGGGATCAACGCCCCGAGACCACGGCCCAGCCCACCTCGACGGTTCTTCATGCCTTCCCTCCTGCGCGCGCACCCCGCTGTGCGAGCTGCTTGGCGGCGTCGAAATAACTGGTCGCTCCGCGCGACCCGGGATCGTAGGTCATCACCGACTGGCCGTACCCCGGCGCCTCGGACACCCGGACGCTACGGGGGATGACGGCCTCCAGGACCACGTCACCGAAGTGCTCCCGTACCTCCTGGGCCACCTGGTCGGCGAGCTTGGTGCGCCCGTCGTACATGGTCAGCAGGATCGTCGAGATCCACACCAAGGGGTTCAGGTGCGACTTGACGAGCTCGACGTTGCGGAGCAACTGCCCGAGGCCCTCCAGCGCGTAGTACTCACACTGGATCGGAATCAGCACCTCCTCGGCGGCGACCAACGCGTTGACCGTCAGCAGGCCGAGCGAGGGCGGGCAGTCGATGAAGATGTAGTCCAGCGGCTCCGGGTACGCCTCGATGGCGCGCTTGAGTCGCTGCTCCCGGGCGACCACCGAGACCAGTTCGATCTCCGCTCCGGCGAGGTCGATCGTGGCCGGCACGCAGGTGAGGTTCGGAATCCCCTCCACCTGCTGGGTCGCCTCGATCAACGGCAGTCCGTCCGCGAGGCAGTCGTACACGCTGTTGAGTCCGGTGTGGTGCTCGACGCTGAGCCCGGTGGAGGCGTTGCCCTGCGGGTCGAGGTCGATCACCATCACGCGACTGCCGTGCAGGGCGAGTGCGACCGCCAGGTTCACGGCGGTGGTCGTCTTGCCGACGCCGCCCTTCTGGTTGGCGATGCACATGACGCGCCGCCGTGGCGGCCTCGGGATCAGCGCCTTGCCCGACGGGTTGAGGATCTCGACCGCACGCTTGGCCTCCATCGCCAGCGGCAGGTCGTCTTCCTCGGTTTCACGTGAAACCAACGTCGCGTCGTCGGCGATCCGGTCCGTGGTCGCGGCCTGGGCGCGCACCGCCTGGGCGGATGGGCCTGCCTGCTGCCCATCGCCCGGGGAGTCGGCCGTCGGCGTGGTCGCCGACTGCTGACCCGCGGTGCCCTCGTCGGCGTCGTACTGCTCCGGCCGTCGTGGCGTTCCGTAGACCGTGCCCGTGGAGCGCGGCCTGTTCCGTTCCGATTCCTGCGGAGCCCGTGGGGGTTCGACGGGCCCGGTTTCACGTGAAACGGGGACCTCGGCCAGCGCCTGGCGAATTCTCTGCTGGCTCACGTCGTACCCGCGCTGTGGCGGCTCGGCAGATTGGTCCTCGCGCACCATGCTGCCCTCGTCTGTGTGGTTGGGGGATTCACCGCTTCCGCCAGAGGGAGACACCGCAGAATCGCCACCCCGATCCTTGGCCGGACTCATGGTCCGGCGCCCGTGATCGGAATTCTGACCGCCCTGTGCTCCGGTCACCGCGACATCTACTGGGTCCGCCTCCGTCGTTCCGGTGCCTGGCCAGCCTACGGCTGTTGCGCCAATGGATCCATGCCGGGAGTCCATCTCCGACGCGACCAGTTGATCGGTCCGGTGTCGTTCTGCGCCGTGACCTGCTCTGGAACTCATGTCCTGCCCCGTCCCCGCTTCTTCTTTCCTTCGGCGGCGCGCTGTCGGGTCACCTCGATCACCGTGGCCGGCGGTTCCACCAGACCGACCCCGCACTGAACGAGCCGTGGTTCGCCGCCGCCGGCCCGGCTGACCTGAGCGCCGTGTGCCGCGATCTCCTCCGCGGCCGAGGCGCCCTTCATCGCCAGCAGGCGGCCACCGGTCGGCAGCAGCGGAAGGCACCATCGCGCCAACCGGTCCAACGGTGCGACCGCGCGTGCGGTCACCACCTCGACCGCGCCGATCCGACCGACCACTTCTTCGGCCCGCCCCCGAAGTACGGTGACCCGATCGAGCTTCAGCTCGTCGACCACCTCGGACAGGAACGTGGCGCGTCTCTCCAGGGACTCGACCAGGATGACAGACAGATCTGGCCTGGCCACTCCGAGCACGATACCGGGCAGGCCGGCGCCCGACCCCACATCTGCCACAACCGCACCGGAGGGGATCAGTTCCGCCAGTACCGCGCAGTTGATCAGGTGCCGATCCCACAGCCGCGGCGTCTCGCGCGGGCCGAGCAGGCCCCGGAGCGTGCCCTCGGTCGCGAGCAGCTCCGCGTACCGCTCGGCCAGCGCGAGGCGATCGCCGAACAGTTGCCGTGCGGCGTCGACGAAGGCGGCCGGGATCGCGGTATCGGGTGCGGGCGTCGGGTGGGGAGTGGAGTCAGCCATGTACACGATTCTCGGCAATGCCCGCGGCGATCTGCTGACGCCCTGCCGACGAAGGTCGACTTGCTCTCACCGACGCCCCTGATTCGGCCTCGCGAGTTGACCTCGGCGCGTGCATTCCATGCCGCATCGAGGCCGGCGACCGCCCCTCGTGCCCGACTCCGGACGCCGTGAGCGGTCGGATCGGTAACGCCGAGGCCGAACAGGACTTTTCAGCACTAAAGGGATTTCCAGCCGCCGCATACCTACCCATGGGCCCGGGATTCGACACTGACGAAAGTACTTTTATCCCTTTTGCGAATAACCGCGATCCTGCTGCTCATCGAGGCATCCGAGGCCGGTGTGGCCACGCCTTGACACACTCGTCCGTAGCGCTGGCGCCGACAATTCCACGAGACCGTCGGCGCCAGGACAACCCCGGGAATGCAACCGGCCGACTGCGGAGGACAACGAGTGATCTTCAAGAGCATGATGCAGGCGCTGGGCGTCGGTGGCCCGTCCGTCGAGACGGTACTCAGCAACCCCAACGTCCGTCCGGGTCAGATGCTCTCCGGACAGGTCCATGTCGCGGGCGGGGACCACGACGTCGAGATCAACTACGTCGCGCTCGGCCTCGCCACCCGGATGGAGGTGGAGAGCGGCGACAACGAGTACTCACAGCACGTCGAGTTCTCCCGGGTCGCGGCGACGAGTCACTTCGTCCTGGCCGCCGGGGCACGGACCTCGTTCCCGTTCCAACTCCAGATCCCGTGGGAGACGCCGATCACCGTGGCGCGCGGCCACGAGCTGCCGGGCATGCACGTCGGCCTGCACACCGAACTGGAGGTCGCCCGGGCCGTCGACAAGAGCGACCTCGACCCGATCGCCGTACACCCGCTGCCGGTACAGGAAGGGATCCTCGCCGGCTTCGAGGCGATCGGGTTCCACCTCATGCGTGCGGACCTGGAACGCGGACACATCCACGGGGTGCACCAGGAGCTGCCGTTCTACCAGGAGATCGAGTACCACGCCAGCGGCCCGTACGCGCACAGCATCAAGGACGCCGAGGTGACCTTCCTGGCCAAGCCGCACGGCATGGACGTGGTGCTGGAGTTCGGCAAGCGCGGTGGCCTCCTCACCGCCGGCCACGACACCTACAGCCGCTTCACGGTCGACTACCAGCTCGGCGAGAGGACCGACTGGGCGCCGATCGTGGACGGCTGGGTACGCGAGGCCGCACAGCGCCGCGGACTGTTCTGATCCCGACGTCCGGGCCGCCGGTCAGCTGGGTGCTCCGGATACGGGCCGGCCCGGCCGTCACGACCGCCAGACAGCAGAACGGGCAGCTCCGGGAGACGTCTCCCAGGGCTGCCCGTTCGGCAACGGCCACGTGTCACGACACCGCGCGTACCACCACGCGGCGGTTGGGCTCGACGCCCTCCGACTCGCTCTCCACGTCGGACAGTTCGTTGATCACGTCGTGCACGCACTTGCGTTCGAACGCCGTCATCACGTCGAGCTTGACCGGCTCGCCGTGCTCACGGATCTTCTCCACCGCGTTCTTGGCGATGGCGGCAAGTTCCTTGCGTCGCGCCTGACGGAACCCACCGACGTCCAGCAGCAGGCGGCTCGGTGAGCCGGTCTGCTGGAAGATCGCCAGCCGGGCCAGCTCCTGCAGCGCCTCCAGGGTCGCGCCGCGCTGACCGATCAACGGGTCGAGCCCGTCACCGACCAGTTCGACCACGGGACGGCCGGCCTGGACCAGCTCGTCGATGTCGCCGTCGTAGTCGAGGATGTCCAGCAGGCCCTCGATGTAGTCCGCAGCGATCTCGCTCTCGTTGAAGAGCGAGTCGGAATCGCGGGAGCCCGAAGCGGTCCCCCCGGTGGCTCCCGAGCCACCAGCCGCTTCCGTACCGGTGGTGGTCTCGGTCTGGTCGCCGGAGGTCTCCTCGGCGTCGACCGGATTGGTACTCGTGTCGGTCACGGCAGTGTTACTCCAAGATCCAGGGCGCCCCGCCCGGACGCCGATCACAGTCTCATCTGTCGAGGGAGTTCACCCTCGTTCTGTTTCACCGAGCTTGTCAGATCCGACCCGATTTCCGGACCCTATTCCAGGACCGGCGGGCCGCACCCGGCAGCCCCGTGGTCAGGGTCCAGCTTTTCGCTTCGTCGCCTTGTTCGCGGCCCCCGCCGTACCGGAGACCTGCTTCGACCCGTTCGACGAAGTCCTGGTCCCGGTCGACGTGCCGGTCCGCTTCGCGGCGGCGGCCTTCTTGGCCCCGGGCTTCGCTGCCCCGTTCGCCGACGTGCCGGTCGACCCGGGCGCGGTGCTGCCCGAGGTCACGGTCCCCGTTGCGGACGAGTTCGGCCCGGTTCCGGGGGTGCGCTTCTTGACCGGCTTCGCGCCGGGCTTCGGCGCCAGGGCGCGGGCCGCGTCGGCCCGATCCTGGGCCGCCTTGCGGGCCTCCTCGGCGGCCTTGCCCTTCAGCGGCTTGCCGGCGGCCTCGGCCGCCTTCGCCGCGTTCGGCGGCGGCGGGTACTTGTGCAGGATCCAACTCTGCTGGCCCAGCGAGAAGAGGTTCGAGGTCACCCAGTAGATGACCACACCGATCGGGAAGATCCCACCGGAGATGAGCAGCATGACCGGGACGCCGTACAGCATCAGCCGCTGGATCATCTTCTGCTGCGGGTCGGTCGCCCAGCCGGTGCGCGCGATCATCTGGCGCTGGGTCATGAACGTGGTCGCGATCATGATCGCGACCAGCAGCCCGGCCACGATCTTGACGTTGATCGCGCTGGCGTTCAGCTCGGTCAGCAGGGACCCAGTGGTCCGGAAGCCGGCGGCGATCGGGGCGCCGAACAGGTGCGCGTGCGAGGCGCTGTCGAACAGTTGAGCCGACCAGCCGTAGAGCGTCTTCTCGTGGTGGGTGGTGTCCGGGTGACTCAGATGCCGCAGCACGTGGAACAGGGCCAACAGCACGGGGGCCTGCAGCGCGAGCGGAAGGCAGCCCATGATCGGGTTCGCCTTCTCCTTGCGGTAGAGCTCCATGAGCTCCTGCTGCATGGCCTGCTTGTCGCCGCCCTTGTACTTGGTCTGCAGCTCCTTGATCCTCGGCTGCAGAGCCTGCATCGCCCGCTGTGACTTGATCTGCTTCACATACAGCGGGAAGAGCACCACGCGGATGGTGATCACCAGGAAGATGATCGCCAGGACCCAGTCCCAGTCGGTGCCGAGGAACTTGTCCTGATCGCCCTTTTCGAGCCCGATCGAAGCCCACAGGTCATGCCAGCGCAGCATCACCCACGAGATCGCCGTGTAGAGAAATCCCAGACTCACTATGAGGCTCCAGTCACATCGGCACGGCGCCGCACCGGCGGCACCGGGTCGTACCCACCCGGGTTGAACGGTTGGCAACGCAGCAGCCGCCAGATCGCCAGGCCGGTTCCACGCAGTGCGCCATGCACGGCGACCGCCTCCTGGGCGTACGCGCTGCACGTGGGGTAAAACCGACAGCGGGCCGGCAGCGCCGGGCTTATCCATCGACGGTACGCGACGATAGGCGCGGTCAGCACACGGCCTGCCCGCCCGGCGGGCCGGACAATGCCTGTCGTACCGCTGTCGCCGGTGGTCACAGCGCTATTCCCGATCTTCGGCGCGTTGCGACCGCGGCGGGACAGAACCCCCGGCGGGCCGGGGATCCGACGGGCGTTCGCGGCGTGGTCGGCGGGGCGCGAGCGTGGCGGTCAGCGCCGCGTCGAGGTCGGCGCCGAGTTCCTGCCAACTCCGGTGCGCCGCCGCGGGCAGGGCACGGATCACAACCGTGCAGCCGGCGGGCAGCCGGACCAGCCGGTCCTGGGTGAGGTGCCGGAGCCGACGCCGGACCCGGTTACGAACCACGGCGTTGCCGACCGCGCGGGAGACGGCGAACCCGACCCGGGGAGTGCCGGCCAGGGCACCCGGGTCGAAGGATTCCTGCTCGTGGCGCGCATCGGCGCCGGGCGGACCGGTCACCGGTCGGCCTGGTGCGGGCCGCCCGGCGGTCTGCTGGACAACGGTCGACCCGAGGGCCAGGTGCACCACGACCGAACCGCGCCCAGCACGACGCCCGCCGCGGGTTGTCGCGGCGAAGTCAGCGCGGCGACGCAGCCGCGCGGCGGGCGGCAGCATGATGTCTCGGCGAGAGCTGCGGAGGCGGTCAGGCCGCGAGGCGGTCGCGGCCCTTGCGGCGGCGGCCCGAGAGGATGGCACGACCCGCACGGGTGCGCATCCGCAGCCGGAAGCCGTGGGTCTTCGCGCGCCGACGGTTGTTCGGCTGATAGGTGCGCTTGCTCACGTCACGTTCTCCAAGATCAGATGGTCCAGGACGCAGGCCCACGCGCGACCCACCCGAGAGGTTCCGGACGACAGCTGCCCCTGGCGGTGCTGGACAAGCCGTCGCGCCGGCACGGAGCCGACGCGGTCATCCACCGGGGCCCGGGCGTCGGGCGCGTCCGGTGCCCCACATCGTGGAGCGACCCGTTCACACCGTGGCGCCTACGACCCGAGTGGACGCAGACATGCTTTCCTACCTTACCAAACAGGCCAGGAAGGCCCGCGAACGCTACAGCCACCCTGGCCGCCGGCGGGCGGGGGCCCGGCGGACGGGCATATCCGGCCGGTCCACTCCGGTACCAAGTCGGTGCCGGTATCTTGTACCGGCCCCCGCGGCGCTGTTAGCGTCGCCGGTTACCGGTGCACCCGCCCGGGCGGTCCCTCCCAGAGGTGTGGGACCGTGTATGGGACGTGGGCTCTTGTCCGGCAGTGGGGTGGCTGACCGGACTCACACCTGAAGCACGATGGGGCGCTTCGTCCCTGATTGACACAAGAAGCTTTACTGTATCCACAGACTGTGGACAGGCTTGTGGATAACTCTTGGGTTACCTGGTCATCGGGCCGTGGTGGCTCCGCCACCCGGATATGAACTGTGGCGTCGAGGTGTCCGCGGAAAGCAAGGGGGTGCGACGCGGTGACCGATGACGCGGTCAACCTCGCGGCCGTCTGGGTCGCGGCGACCGAGGAGCTCGCCAACGAGACCCTGTCCCCCCAGCAGCAGGCATGGCTGCGTCTGACCAGACCGCTCGCCCTCGTCGAGGACACCGCGTTCATCGCCGCGCCGAACCCGTTCACCCGGGACGCGATCGAGTCGCGGCTCCGCCCGGCCATCACCGAGGCGCTGTCCCGTCGGCTCGGTCGCAGCATCCAGCTGGCGGTTGCGGTACAGCCCTCCGACGACAGCGACGCCCAGCTCACCGGCGAGGCGATGGGTGGCATGCCCGGCACCCGGCCGGACCTGCCGCCCACCGCACCGGACGGCTTCCCGCCACTGCCCGTCGAGCCGCGCTACGTCGAGCGCGGGTCGGGAGATCCGGCACCGGCGGAGCAGGCCCGCACCGACCAGCACGCCCAGGGCCAGCCGCAGCCGTCGGCCGCGCCGCGCTATCCGGACCACTCCGCGGCGCCGCTCCGGCCGCCCGCCGCCGGGCACGACCCGGGCCCGGCCGACTCCCAGCTTTCGCTGTCCGGACTGTCGGGACAGTCCGCGCAGTCGGCGTCACTCCCGCCGTCGATGCCGCCCCGGGCCATGCCGGCCCCGCCGCTGCCCGGGCTCGACATCCCCGACGGCGGACCGAACCGCCGCCGGCCGAACATGCCGGGCTCCGGCACCACCGACACCAGACATCAGGACCCGCCCCCGAGGACTGCCGGTCGACCGGATCTGGGTGCCGCCGGCGACAGCGACCGGATGGACGGCGCACCGGTACGGCCCGGCGGCCTGCTGCGTGAGTTCGGCCCCGGCCGTACTGAAGCCGTCGGCCGGCTGAATCCCAAGTACACCTTCGAGACCTTCGTCATCGGGTCGAGCAACCGGTTCGCGCACGCGGCGGCCATCGCGGTCGCCGAGTCGCCCGCGAAGGCGTACAACCCGCTGTTCATCTACGGCGGCTCCGGCCTCGGCAAGACGCACCTGCTGCACGCCATCGGGCACTACGCCGCGAGCCTCGGCAACGCGCGCAGCGTGCGGTACGTGTCGACCGAGGAATTCACCAACGACTTCATCAACTCGCTGCGGGATGACAAGACCCAGGCGTTCCAGCGCCGCTACCGGGACGCCGACATCCTGCTGATCGACGACATCCAGTTCCTGGAGACGCGCGAGCGCACCCAGGAGGAGTTCTTCCACACCTTCAACACCCTGCACAACGCGAGCAAGCAGATCGTCATCACGTCCGACCGGTCACCGAAGCAGCTGTCCACATTGGAGGATCGGCTGCGTACCCGGTTCGAGTGGGGACTGCTCGCCGACATCCAGCCGCCGGACCTGGAGACGCGGATCGCGATCCTGCAGAAGAAGGCGGCACACGAACGGCTGTACGCGCCGCCGGACGTGCTGGAGTTCATCGCGTCCCGGATCTCGAACTCCATCCGTGAGCTGGAGGGTGCGCTGATCCGGGTCACCGCGTTCGCGAGCCTCAACCGGGCCGCGGTGGACCTCGGGCTGGCCGAGGAGGTGCTCCGGGACCTGATCCCGGACGGCGCCGGCCCGGAGATCAACTCCGAGCAGATCATGCACCTGACCGCCGACTACTTCGGCGTGAGCATCGACGACCTGCGGGGACACTCCCGGTCCCGGGTACTCGTCAACGCCCGGCAGGTCGCCATGTACCTGTGCCGCGAGCTGACGGACCTGTCGCTGCCCCGGATCGGGCAGGCGTTCGGCGGCCGGGACCACACCACCGTCATGCACGCGGACCGGAAGATCCGCCGGCAGATGGCGGAGCGGCGGACGCTGTACAACCAGATCGCGGAGCTGACCAACCGGATCAAGCAGCAGGAGCCGTAGCGGCCCGCGCCAGCCGTCGGATCTTTCGACGCACGGGCGCGGCGCCGCCCGGATCGCGTGGACGGGCGCGGCGCCGCCGTCGGATCTGTCGACGCGGGCACGGCGCCGTCCTTTCCTTATTACTGTGTTCGCCGTCGCCGCATTGCTGTGTTCTCCTTCGCCGCCGCATCGGGCCGCAAATCGGCGACCACATCCGGGCGTCCGGTCCGGGCCGCGGCACCCCGGCCACCGAGGCGGGCCGACCACCACAGCGGCATCGCACAGGAAGCCTCGACGACCCCGGACCGGACCACCCACTGCGCCGTGCGCCATGACCGTCCGACGTCGGAATCGCCACGGTGGGTACTGCCGGACGCCGCGCGAACCGCTCTCCAACGGGCTCGACAAAGCCCGTGGATACACCGGTCGGGTGATTCTGCCGACTCGACAGGGAAAGCGACGCGTCTCACAGGGCCACGATCCACAGGCCCTGTACACAGTCTGGGGACAACGGTTGTGGACAAACCGGTGGATGACCTGTGGTCAACCGGCCTTCTCCTGGGGACAGCTTGTGGACGGGCGGTGGACAACGGTTCGCGGGTCGTCGGACGGCCTTCCGAGCCTGGGGACAACCCTGGGGAATACCCGTGGATAAGCCGGTGGAAAACTCGCTCAGCCTATGGACAAGGCGTGGACAACATCTGGCCAGTCGGCGACCTGTGGACGACGCGCCGAGTTACCAACCGCTGGCCTCACAGCTTTCCCACATGCCCTTAGCCACGATCACCTGGGAAAACGTTGGTTACCCACAGTTTCCACAGGCCCTATGATGATGATGGGTTAGATCTTTAAAAGAGCCACAAAGCTATTCGTCTGGTTGCCGAGGCCAGTCCAGAGCCGGTCGGCACCCGGGAACCGTCCCGACGGCTTCGACGGGCACCCTAGAATCAGATCCCCAGGCAACCCGGTTCCGAAACCGGTGACGGCTCCTCGCTGTCAGCCCCTCCCCGTAAGGTCGGCTGGCACGGATGACCCGTCACTCACCACCCGTGGGCACACCCACGGCGCCACCGCGGACGCCGTCACGCACCACCGACGCTCTCCCAGGAGGGATCGCATGAAGTTCCGGGTCGAGCGGGACGCGCTCGCCGATACCGTGGCTTGGACCGCCAAGAGCCTGCCCAACCGTCCGCCGGTGCCGGTGCTCGCCGGTGTGCTGCTGGCCGTCGCCGATGGCCGGCTCACCGTCTCGGGCTTCGACTACGAGGTCTCCACCCAGGTCCAGGTCGACGTGCAGGGCGACGAGGACGGCACCGTGCTGGTGTCCGGCCGGCTGCTGGCCGAGATCACCCGCGCCCTGCCGGCGAAGCCGGTGGACGTCGCGACGGAGGGCTCCCGGGTCGAGATCACCTGCGGCAGCGCCCGGTTCACGCTGCCGACGATGCCGGTCGAGGACTACCCGTCGCTCCCCGACATGCCACGGTCCGCCGGCCGCATCGACGCGTCGCTGTTCGCCACCGCGGTCGCGCAGGTCGCCGTGGCCGCCGGCCGGGACGACACGCTGCCGATGATCACCGGCGTCAAGCTCGAACTCGAGGGAACCAGCCTCACGCTGCTGGCCACCGACCGGTACCGGGCCGCCATGCGCGAGCTGGACTGGCAGCCCGACGAGTCGGAGACCAGCCTGTCCGCCCTGGTGCCGGCCCGCACCCTCAACGAGACGGCCCGGGCACTCGGCCCGCTCGGCGGTTCGGTCGGCGTCGCGCTGTCCAGCGGCGGCGCCGGTGAGGGCATGATCGGCTTCGCCGGCGGCGAGCGGCGCACCACGAGCCGGCTGCTGGAGGGCGACAACTACCCGCCGCTGCGGTCGATCTTCCCGGCCGAGTACGTCTCCCACGCGCGGGTGCCGGCGGCCGCCCTGACCGAGGTGGTCAAGCGCGTCGCGCTGGTCGCCGAGCGCAACAACCCGGTCCGGTTGTCGTTCACCACCGACAGCCTCGTCGTGGAGGCCGGCGCCACCGAGGACGCGCGGGCCAGCGAGGCGCTGGAGTGCGAGTACAACGGCGACGAGATGACCACCGCGTTCAACCCGCAGTACCTGCTGGACGGGCTGGGCCAGCTGGGTCGCCCCATCGCGGTGATGTCGTTCGTCGACCCGATGAAGCCGGCAGTCATCTCCGGCAGCACCGAGGACGGCGACGACGACAAGTCCTACCGCTACCTGATCATGCCCGTACGGTTCGCCAACCAGTGACACCGTGACCGTGGGCGCCGACCCGCCGCCCGTGACGCGTTCGTCGTGCGGCGGTGGGGCGGCGGTCGGTCGGGGGCCGGCGCGCGTACCGTCATCGCGGTGCGCACCGTGGCGTCCGAGTCGTGGCGCCGGCCGCGGCAGGGCGAGGTAGCGCAGTGGACATCCGGGAGGGGACATGCAACTCGGGCTCATCGGTCTCGGCAAGATGGGCGGCAACATGCGCGAGCGGTTGCGCCGGGCCGGGCACGAGGTCGTCGGGTACGACCGAAACCAGGACGTCGCCGACGTGGCGAGCCTGGCCGAACTGGTCGAAGGGCTGTCCGCGCCGCGCGCGGTGTGGGTGATGGTGCCGGCCGGCGACCCGACCAGGGACACCATCAACGAGCTGACCGAGCTGCTGTCTCCCGGTGACGTCGTCGTCGACGGCGGCAACTCCCGATTCACCGACGACCGCGCGCACGCCGACCAGCTCGCCACCAAGGGCATCGGCTACGTGGACTGCGGTGTCTCCGGGGGCATCTGGGGCCTGCAGAACGGTTACGCGCTGATGGTCGGCGGCGACGCGGAGCACGTCGCGCAGGTGCGCCCGATCCTCGACGCGCTGAAGCCGGACAGCGAGTACGGCTTCGTGCACGCCGGGGGCGTCGGCGCGGGGCACTACGCGAAGATGGTGCACAACGGCATCGAGTACGGCATGATGCACGCCTACGCGGAGGGGTTCGAACTCCTCCAGGCGTCCGACATCGTCGACGACGTACCCGGCGCCATCAAGTCCTGGCGCAGCGGCACGGTGATCCAGTCGTGGCTGCTCGACCTGCTCGACCGAGCCCTCGACGAGGACCCGGAACTGGCCAAGATCTCCGGATACTCGGAGGACTCCGGCGAGGGCCGGTGGACCGTGGAGGAGGCGATCCGGCTGGCGGTGCCGTTGAACGTCATCTCCGCCGCGCTGTTCGCCCGGTTCGCGTCCCGGCAGGATGATTCGCCCACCATGAAGGCGGTCGCCGCGCTGCGCCACCAGTTCGGCGGGCACGGACTCAAGTCCGAGGTCTGAGGCTGACGGCGGCACCACGATGCCCGTTCCGCAGGTCGTCGTGGTGCACCGCCGGTCACAGTCCCACGCGCACCGCCGGCGCAGCGTCATGGCGAGTTCCGGCGGCAGTGTCATGCTCGTGGGAGTGGACCCGACACCGTAGGGGACGAGGATGTACGTCCGGCAGGTCGAGCTCGTCGACTTCCGCAGCTATCCGCAGGTGTCGGTGCAGCTCGACCCCGGTCCCAGCGTGTTCGTCGGGCCCAACGGCCAGGGCAAGACCAACCTGATGGAAGGGCTGGGCTACCTGGCCACGCTCGGCAGCCACCGGGTGTCCTCCGACCTGCCCCTGGTGCGGGCCGGCGCGGCCCGTTCCGTACTGCGGGCGATCGTGGTCAGCGACGGTCGCGAACTGACCGTCGAGCTGGAACTCGTGCCCGGCAAGGCGAACCGCGCCCGACTCAACCGTTCTCCGGTGCCGCGCGCCCGGGAGATCCTCGGCGCGTTGCGCACCGTACTGTTCGCGCCGGAGGACCTGGCGCTGGTCCGCGGTGACCCGGCCGAGCGGCGTCGCTACCTGGACGAACTCCTCGTCGCGCGGCATCCGCGGTTCGCCGGGGTGCGCGCCGACTACGACCGGGTCCTGAAGCAGCGCAACGCGCTGCTGCGCACCTCGTACCTGGCGCGCAAGGCGGGCGGGCGGCGGGCCAGGTCCGGCACGGGCGGCGGTGCCGGTTCCGGTTTCGGTTCCGAGGAGCGCGACGAGCCGGCGTACAGCACCGACCTGCGGACCCTGGACGTCTGGGACAACCACCTGTCCCGGCACGGCGCGGACCTGATCGCGGCCCGGCTGGAGCTGGTCTCGTCCCTCACCCCGCACCTGGAGAAGGCGTACGACGCGGTCAGTCAGGGCCGCGGGCGGGCCCGGGCCGCGTACCGGTCCACGCTCACCTCCGGTGTGGGCATGTCGGAGCCGGGGTCGGACGAGTCGACGACCGAGCTGACCCCGGACCGCGACGTACTGGCCGCGCGGTTGGCGGCGGCGCTGGCGAAGGCCCGGCCCGCCGAGGTGGAGCGCGGCACGACCCTGCACGGGCCGCACCGCGACGAGCTGCACCTCACCCTCGGCGACCTGCCGGTACGTGGCTACGCCAGCCACGGTGAGAGCTGGTCTTTCGCGCTGGCGATGCGGTTGGCCGCCTTCGAACTGCTGCGCGCCTCCGGCACCGAACCGGTGCTCATCCTGGACGATGTGTTCGCCGAGCTCGACGCGGGCCGGCGGGAGCGGCTCGCGGACCTGGTGGCGGGCGCCGACCAGGTCCTGGTGACCTGCGCGGTGGCCGCCGACGTGCCCGCGTCGCTGCAGGGCGGACGGTACGACGTGGCGGGAGGCGAGGTGCGCCGTGTCCTCTGACCAGCGCGAACCCGACGCGGCGCAACCCGGTGCGGAGCAATCCGGTGCGGCGCAACCTGGTGGGGCGCAGTCGGGCGCCGCCGCCGACAACCGGTCGTTGCAGGAACGTACCGCCGGGCTGTCCGGCCCGGAGCTGGCGCGGGCGGTACTCGACGCGGCGAAGGTGAAGCGGGCGGAACGGAACAAGTCACGCCGGTCCTCGGGAGACCCGCGCCGGTACCGGCGGCGTGGCTACAGCGGGCCCGGCCCCGATCCGCGCGACCCGCAGCCGTTCGGCGCGCTGGTGGAGAAGCTGGTCCGGGACCGGGGCTGGCAGCAGCCGGCCGCCGAGGGGACCGTGTTCGGTGCCTGGGAGAAGGTCGTCGGCACCAGCATCGCGGAACACTGCCGCCCGGTGAAGCTGACCGACGGCGAGCTGACGATCGAGGCCGAGTCGACGGCGTGGGCCACCCAGCTGCGGCTGCTCAGCGGCAAGATCCTCGCCAAGATCGCCCAGGAGGTACGCCCCAGCCCGGTCACCCGGCTGCGCATCCACGGGCCGGCGGCGCCATCGTGGCGGCACGGCCCCCTCCGGGTCCGAGGGCCAGGACCCGGCGACACCTACGGCTAGGTTCGGTCGGGCTCAGCGAAACGGTGGCGGCGTTCTCGCTCGCTTGCCTACCTACTCCGTAGGCGGCGCTCGTTGCGGCCTTGCCACCCTTCCGCTGAGCCCGACCGAACGTCGGCACAACCACAACCGTGACTCACGACCGTAGCCACAACCCGCAGTGCAAACCATGTCTGAAAGCCGCAACCTGATGTCCGAGCCGCAGCCGACACCCAGAACCCGCGGCCGCGCGGGTGCGACGGTCAGTGCAGGGGTGAGGTGGCCCAGTGGTCGGGGTTCGTGGTGTCGACGCTGACGACGGTGAGTCCCTTGATCAGGGCGATCGCGGCATCCTCGTCCACGTACTTCGCGGTGGCGTTGTCGTACACCGTGATGGTCGGACGCCAGCCGCTCTGGTTGTAGAGGCTGACCACGCCGGCGTGGCTCATGGCCGGGTTCCCCGGCGCGAAATCGGCACCGAAGGCGACGTGCGCGGGCTGACCGTCGATCTTCGTGTTGGGGTACGGGACCTTCCTGCCGTCGCCGGTCTCGGCGTCGTTGGACTCCAGCTCGACGCGGAGCATCCGGGTGAAGCTGTACTTCGGATCGATCATCGACGCCTTGTCGCTGAACGACATGCTCGCGTCGTACGTGCCGTCCGGCCCGCTGCCGAACATCGTCTCGGTCAGCGGCAGTGCGGCGGGTGGCCGTGCCATGGTGAACGGCATCGGCACCGGCCGGTCGACCCCGCCGCGGACGGAGCGGGCGACCCGGGTGGCGACCGCGCGGGCCTGTCCCGCGGTGAATCCGTCCGCGTGGACGAGGATCCACGCGTCGGGCGCCCAGTGCCAGGTGAGGGTCGCCTCGCCGTCGGCGGTGCCCGGCATCCAGTGGCTGACCTGGTTGTCCAGTACCGGCCCGGCGTCGCCGTCGGCCAGGTCGGGCACCGCCGGGGACCGGGACGGCGACGGCGACTCGGGTGCGCCCGAGCTGGCGGACGGTGCGTGGTCCGCGTCCGGTGACGAGCTGGCGGACGGCGGCTCGAGCGTGTCCGGTGACCCGTGCGCCGATGCTGAGCCGTCGGCGTCCGGCGTCGGGCTGACGTCGGGCGGCCGTACCTGCGAGCCGGGCAGGACCCGGTCGGGGTCGACGTTGCGGGCGAATGCGACGACGTCGACGGACCTGGTGGGCGTCCGCGCGCCGAGCCGGTCGGGCCTGCCCCAACTGCAGTACGACATTTCCTGCGTCGTCGTGGTGATGCGTTGCTGGGTCGAGGTCAGGTCGCCCGGTACCCAGCCGATGTCGAAGGTCCGCCGGGCCGGGTCGAACGCGCGCGGCGCCACCGCGGACGGTGCGGCGGCGGTCCGGGTGGAGCGCTGGTTGTCCGCGGGCGTGCCGCGCTGACTGTCCTGTCCGGACAGTGAGTGGACGGTCAGCACGCCGCCGACCAGGGCCAGCGTGGTGACGGCGGCGACCGCGCCACCGGACACCATCCGCATCCGGTTGCGTTGCCGGCCGACCCGGATGGCCTCCGCGATATCCACAGTGGACGTCGGAGCGGGCGCGCTGGCTTCGGCGTGCATCGCGTTACCTACGTTCTGTTCGTCGAACATGCTTCCTCCCTCAGCCGCGCGTGGTTGCCGGGGTGGCCAACAGGCGCCG
>JBAUUM010000534.1:0-3209 GCA_049582705.1 Actinocatenispora sp. | reverse complement strand
GCCGCCGACGGCGACCGCGACGGTGTCGGGCGCGACGGCGACCGCCGTGCGTACCAGGTCGATGACGGTGCTGCTGGACGACTCGATCGGGGCGCTGTTGAGCTGTGCGAGGGCCGCCGAGTCGGCGTCCGTCGCAAGGTCCCAGTCGTCGAAAATGCGGCCACTCACGCGTGCTCCATAATGCGGGTCAGGCAGTCCTCGAACAGCCGGGCGATCGACGTGACGGTCCGCTCGTCGAAGAGGTCCGTCGCGTACGCGATCGAATATCCCAACCGGCCACCCTCCGGCCATACCGTGACGCCGAGGTCGAATTTACTGGTCCGTGGCTTGATCTCCTCGATGGACCACACCGGGGTGCCCGCGGTCGCGGACGGCGGTGCGATGTCGAGGTCCTGGAAGGCGAGCATGGTGGAGAACACGGGCGGCCGGTCCACGGTCCGGTCCAGCCGCGCCTTCGACACCAACAGGTCGAACGGATAGTCCTGGTACTCGTACGCCTTGACGCACTTCTCCCGGACCTGGGCGACCAGTTCCTCGACGGTGCTGGCGGCGCCGAAGTCGACGCGGACGAAGGACGTGGAGACGAAGTACCCGACCACGTCGGACAGTTCCGCCCGGATCCTGTTGGCCACCGGCATGCCGACGACGATGTCGTCCGCCTGGGTCAGCCAGCGCAGCGCGATGACGTACGCGCTCAACAGCACCATGTACGGCGTCATCCTGCGCTCCTGGGCGTAGGCGTTCACCCGCCCGGTCAGCGCCTCGTCCAGGTGGAAGTAGAGCTCGTCGCCGGCGTACCGTTGCACCGGCCCACGGGGCCGGTCGGTCGGCAGCTCCAGCGGCTCCGGCGGCGGATCCAGCTCGCCGAGCAGGTAGCGCTCGTGCTCGTGCCAGCGGCCGCTGGTGGCGTTACGCCGCTCCCATTCGGCGAAATCCGAGTAGCGGTACGTCGCCGGCCCGGCCGCGACCGGCGCGACGCCGGAGTCCGGCGCGCCCGCGTGCGTCGCGACGAACTCGCGTACGAGGGTCGCCGTGCTCCACAGGTCGGTGATGATGTGATGCATGTGGATCAGGACGCACGATGTGCCGTCCGGCAGCCAGAACACGGTCAGCCGCCACAGCGGCCCGTGCTCGAGGTCGAACGGGCGGTCCTGTTCCCGGTCGACGGCGGCGCCCAGCGCGGCCTCCGCGTCGGGGTCCGCGGCACGCAGGTCCACGAACCCGACGTCGGTCGACCCGGCCGGACGCACCACCGCGACCGGCTCGGAGCCCCGCACGGTGAACGTGGACCGCAACGCCTCGTGCCGGGACACCAGCGTCGTCCACACCCCGGCCACCACGTCCGGTGACACCTGCCGGTCGACGCGGAGCATCGTCGGCACGCCGTACGACGTGGTGTCCGTGACGAACTCGTTGATGAACCAGAGTCGCCGCTGGGCGTGCGAGAGTTCGTACTCGTAGGTGTCGGGGCGTTCCGCGGCGTACAGCTGGTTCGGGTCGGTCGTCGGGGCGACCATCTTCCCGACGACCTCCGCGAGCCGCCGGACCGTGCTGTGCCGGAAGAGGTCCGAGACCGTCAACGCGTCGGCCAGTTCCTGGCGCAGCTGGCCGATCACCTGCACCGCGCTGAGCGACTGCCCGCCCAGGGCGAAGAAGTCGTCGTCGCGCCCGATCCCGGTACGCCCGATCGCGTGCGACCAGACCGCCGCGATCCGTTCCTCCAACTCCCCTCGCGGCGGGTCCGTGACCACGGTGACCGCCGCCTCGACCCGGATCCGGCGCAGCGCCGCGTAGTCGACCTTGCCATTGCCCGTGCGCGGCAGCAGATCCAGGAACTGCACATGGTGCGGGACCATGTATCGCGGCAGCACGCGGGCCAGCTCGTCGCGCAGTTCGCGGGCCGCCGCGTCCACCGGCACCGCGGTCACCTCCCGACGCACCGCGAACACCGCCAGTTCGCTGCCCTGACCGGAGTCGACCAGCACCGCCGCGACGTCGGACAGCTCCGTGAGTTCCAGGCAGCGCCGCTCGACCTCCTCAAGCTCGACGCGCTGACCGCGGATCTTCACCTGACGGTCCTGGCGGCCACCGAACACGACGGCACCGTCCGGCCGCAGCCAGCCGAAGTCGCCGGTGAGCACCATCGTGCCGGTTCCGGCGGCCGCGAACGGGTCGGGGACGAAGCGCTGCGCGGTCAGGTCCGGCCGACCGAGGTAGCCGTCCGCCACGCAGGGGCCGGCGAACGCGAGCTGTCCGCGTGCACTCCAGGGCGCGAGCCGGCCCGCGGAGTCGAGCACGTACACCGCGCGGCCGGGCACCGGGCGGCCGATGACACCCTCGTCGTCCACGCCGGCCACCCGGTGCAGCGTCGCGGTCACCACCGTCTCGGTCGGCCCGTACGCGTTGAAGATCGCCGCGTCCGGCAGGACCGTGCGGGCGAGCTCGATGTGCCGGGCGGCCAGCCGCTCCGCGCCGAGCAGCAGCACCCGCACCGTGGTGGCCGCCAACCGCGGCCGGGCGGCCCAGGTGGCGCCGAGCGCCTCCCACACCGACGGCGTCACGTTCAGTACCGTCACGGCGTGCGCGGCGAGCAGCGCGCTGATCTCCTCCATGGTCGGCAGCGCCTGCACGACCGGGCACAGCGTCGCACCCAGCGTCACGGCAACGCAGACCTGCTCCATGGCCACGTCGAAACCGGGCGAGGCGGTGAACGCGAGCCGGTCGTCAGCGGTCAGGCCGATGGCCGCGGCCAGGGCACGGCAGTGCGCGGCCAGCGCACCGTGGCTGACCATCACGCCCTTCGGCCGACCGGTCGAACCGGACGTGTAGATCACGTACGCGAGGTCACCGGGCCCCGGAACGAGGTCGGCGGCCGGTACCTCGGTGGGCTCCGGCGCGAACGCGGCGTCGATCCGCAACACGGCACCGCTGTCCGCGGCGATCTCCGCCACCCGGTCCTCCGGAACCTCCGGGTCCACCGGTACGGCCGTCGCGCCGACCCGCCACGCCGCGAGCAGCGCCGCGACGAAGGCCGCGCCCCGCGGAAGCCGCAGCAGCACCCGCGAGCCCGGCAGTACGCCCCGGGACCGCAGGCCCGCGGCGAACCCGGCGGCGAGATCGTCGAGCTGGCGGTAACTGAGGTCGCCGTCCCCGCAGGTGATCGCCGGGTGGTCGGGCCGGCGACGGACCCGGTCGGTGAAGCTCTGCGG
>JBAUUM010000533.1:0-9119 GCA_049582705.1 Actinocatenispora sp. | reverse complement strand
GCCGTACCGGGCGCAGCCGCGGCGCCAGCCGGCGAGCCGGTCGTCGCCGACGCTGGAACCCTCCGGCCACCCGACGAACCCGATCCGGCGGTGGCCCAGCTCGTGCAGGTGCGTGACCACGGCCTCGGTGCCGGCACCGTTGTCGATGTCCACCCAGGCGTCCCGCTCATCGTCGGCCGACCAGGAGCGGCCGAACGCGGCGAACGGCACGTCCCGGTCCCGCAGCCAGCCCTGGCGCGGGTCCCCGGCGATCGTGTCGGACAGGACGAAACCGTCGACGGCGGCCTCCGCCATCAGCTCCGCGTACCCGCCGAGGCCGGCCGCGCCCTGCGGCGCGGTGAACAGCAGTACGTGGTAACCGCGCGCCTCGGCCGCCTCCGTCACCGCGTGCAGGAACCGGTCTTCCACCGGGTTGAGGTCACCGCCGCCGCGTGGCAGCACGCAGTATCCGAGCAAGTGCGCGGTGCGGGTGCGCAGCGACCGGGCGACCCGGTTGGGTCGGTAGCGCACCTGCCGGATGGCGGCCTCGACCCGCTCCCGGGTCTCGGGGCGGACCCGGTCCGGGGCGTGCAGCACGTTCCAGACCGTCTGTCGGGACACGCCGGCAGATCGCCCGATGCTGGCCATGGTGGGGCCGGCCATCTCGCGGGGGGAGCTCATCGCTGCCATCTCCGGTGTCGTTCGCCAGGTGTGATTTGATCGATCAAACCTGCTACCAAGTGTTGTGTGATCGATCAAACGAAGATTGAATGAGAGTCAACGACGACCGGCGGCGGCTGTCAAGGGGTAACCGGGAAGAACCTCACCGGGAAGCCCCCAGACCTCGTCGCCGCCCGCCCGCCGACGAGGAGCCCCCATGCGACCGCAGCCCTTCCTGCACGATCTGGTCACCGTGCTGGCCGCGCCCACGGCCGCGCTGAGCGGTGTCGACGGCCAACTGCGGCCCGGCGGGACGCAGGGTGTGCTGTGCTCCGACCGTCGCCTGCTCGACCACTTCACGGTGGCCCTGGACGGACACGAGCCGGAGGCCGCCGGGCACTCCCTGGGCGAGGCGCACACGGCGACCTTCACCGGGATCGCCCGGGAACTCGGTGACCCCGGCGCCGACCCGACCGTGCTGGTCCGGCGGGACCGCACCGCGCGCGCCGACGGGCTGACCGAACGCGTCACCCTGATCAACCGCGCCCACCAGGACGTACACACCACCGTCACGGTCGCGCTGGGCACCGACCTCGCGGCGATGCCCGCGATCAAGGCCGGCGACCCCACCCCCCGGATCACCCCGGAGCGCGTGGCGGACGGGGCGCTGCGGTGGACGTCGCCCGACGGGCCGGCCTCGGTGGTACGACCGACACCCACCGCCACGGACGTCACCCTCACGTCCGACGCCGCCGAACTGTCCTGGGAGGTCTCCCTCGCGCCCGGCGAGAGCTGGACCCTCACCGTCGAGCTGGCCGCGGACGGCGCGGCGACCGGTCCGTACCGGCCGGCGGGCCGCACGCCCTGGTCGGTTCCCGAGGTCCGGTCCGCGGTCCGTGACCTCGACCGGCTCGTCTCCCGCAGCGTCGCCGACCTGGCCGGCCTCACCCTCACCGACGGCGTGGCGACCGGCCGGGGCCCGGACACGTTCCTGGGCGCCGGCAGCCCGTGGTTCTTCACCCTGTTAGGCCGCGACTCGCTCTGGGCGGCGCGGATGCTGCTGCCGCTGGGCACCGACCTCGCCGCGGGCACCCTGCGGGTGCTGGCCCGCGCCCAGGGCACCCGGCACGACGAGGCGACCTGCGAGGCACCCGGCAAGATCATCCACGAGGTCCGGTCCGAGGACGGCGGCGTCGGTCTCCCACCCCGGTACTACGGCACGATCGACGCCACGCCGCTGTGGGTGTGCACGCTGCGCGACGCGTGGCGGTGGGGCATGCCGACGGACGAGGTACGCGATCTGCTCGGCCCGCTGCGGGCGGCGCTGGACTGGCTGACCGGGCCGTCCGACTCCGACGCCGACGGATTCCTGGCGTACCACAACCGGACCGGCACCGGCCTGGCCAACCAGGGCTGGAAGGACTCCGGCGACGCGATCCAGTGGCCGGACGGTCGCATCGCCGACGCGCCGATCGTGCTGTGCGAGGCGCAGGCGTACGCGTACGAGGCGGCCGTGGCCGGCGCGGAACTGCTCGCCGCCTGCGGCACCGACGCCGACGCCGGGCGGGCCGCCGAGCTGCGTGACTGGGCCGACACGCTCGCCGCGACGTTCCGGGACCGGTTCTGGGTGGCCGACGACATCGGCCGGTTCCCGGCCCTGGCGCTGGACGCCGCCCGGCGGCCGGTGTCGAGCGCGGCCTCGAACATCGGTCACGTCCTGGGCACCGGCCTGGTCGACAGGGCGGAGGCCGCGGCGATCGCCGAGCGGCTCGCGGCCGACGACCTGTCCGACGCGCACGGGCTGCGCACGCTGTCCAACCGGGTCGCCGGCGCCAACCCGCTCGGCTACCACACCGGCACGGTGTGGCCGCACGACACCGCCATCGCCGTCCTGGGCCTGGCGGCGGAGGGCCACGGGTCGGTGGCCGCACGGCTCGCGGACGGGCTGCTCGGCGCCGCCCCGGCCTTCGACTACCGGCTGCCGGAGCTGTTCGGCGGCTCCCCCGCGGACGAGCCGCTGCTGGCCTATCCGGCGTCCTGCCGCCCGCAGGCGTGGGCGGCGTGCGCGGCCATCACCATGCTGACCGCGGCGCTCGGCCTGCGACCCGACGTACCGGGCGGCACCCTCGCGGTACGGCCGGACCCGGCGTTCCGCGACTGGTTCCCACTCACCGTCAGCGGCCTTCAGGTCGCCGGACGTAGTCTCTCGGTCACGGTCGCCGTGGACGGATCCGTCGAGGTGCACACCGACGCGGATCTGACGGTCCGTACGGACTCCCCGCCGGCGTGACCCGGTCGCGGCGGCCCGGCCCGACACGCACCGTCCCGTGGACGGTCGGGCCCGGCCGGCCACGGGCACGCACGGTGGGCCCCACTCCCCCCGGGGTGAGCCGGCGCGATCCCGTCAAGACCACCTCACCGGTGCTCGTACACTCATCGGCGTGTCCGATCCGTCCGAAACCCCGATACCCGCACCCGGCCACCCGTGGGACGTCCGATGCTGAAGGTCCTGTACGTCGCGGGCTGGGGGCGCAGCGGCACCACCCTGCTCGACGGCATTCTCGGCTCGCACGGGGGCATCTTCTCCGGCGGGGAGATCCGGTACCTGTGGGACCGCGGCATCCTCGGCGGGCGCCGGTGCGGCTGTGGTGACCCCCTCCGCACGTGCACGCTGTGGACGAGCGTCCTGAAGGCCGCGTACGGCGACAGCCCGCCGAGCGCGCGGCGCGTCGTCGGGCTGCAACAACAGCTCGCCCGGATCCGCCGGACCCCCGAGCTGGTCGTCGACCGGCAGCGCGGCCGGCAGAACGAGATGCGCACCGAGTACGGCGAGCTGCTGTCCCGGCTCTACCACGGCATCGCCGAGGTGACCGGTGCGAGCGTCGTGGTGGACTCCTCGAAGCGGCCCTCGGACGGCGCCCTGGTCGCCGCCGCGCCGGGGATCGACTGCCACCTGGTGCACATGGTCCGGGACCCGCGGGCGGTGGCGTTCTCCTGGATGCGCCGCCGGCAGCAGCCCGACCGGCCCGGCAAGGCCGAGATGATGCGGCATTCGGCGCTGGACAGCGCCACCCACTGGCTGGCCTGGAACGGCGCGATCGAGGCGCTGCGCCACCGGCTCGCCCCGGACCGGTACCACCTGCTGCGCTACGAGGACTTCGTGGCCGCGCCGCGCGACCGGACCACCGAGATCCTCGCCATGCTCAACCAGCCGGTGACCGACGACCCGTTCCGCGGGCCGAGTTCCGTCGCGCTCTCGCCCAACCACACGGTGTCGGGCAACCCGGGGCGGTTCGACACGGGCGCCCGCGACATCGTCGCGGACACCGAGTGGCGACACAGCCAGTCGGCCCGGGAACGTCGCCTGGTCACCGCCGTGACGCTGCCGCTGCTACGCCGGTACGACTATCCGGTCCGCCCGTAACCGTTCGCCGAGAAATCGGTTGCACTGTGCGACGAGGCCGTTGCGTTCCGGTGAGCGCGATGCGCGACCGGACGGCACGCCGACGCGATACCGCTCGACCGTGTGGATCTCACGGCACGATCCGCGCGCGGCCGGAAGCCCGCCGGGCCGCGACCCGCGCGGTGACCGCGCACCGTGGCGTGGTCCACGCACCGGACCCGGCCGTCGTACGGGTCGGCCACCGGCGGTTCGGTGACCGACGACGGGGCGTGCCGGTCAGCCGCTGACGATGAAGACGAGCCGGAACTTGCCGATCCGGATCTCGTCGCCGCTGGTCAGCACAGCCGACTGGACGCGCTCCTGGTTCAGGTGGGTGCCGTTGAGACTGCCGAGGTCCTTGACCGTGAAGGTGGTGCCGTCCCGGTGGAACTCCGCGTGCCTGCGGGACACGGTCACGTCGTCGAGAAAGATGTCGCCGTCCGGGTGCCGCCCCGCGGTGGTCACGTCCCGGTCCAACAGGAACCGGGCACCGGCCTGAGCGCCGTCCCGAACCAGCAGGACCGCCATGTACGGCGGGAGGGTGCCGGCGAGCGCTGCAGCGGCCTCCACCCTCGGGTCGCCGAGCATCTCCTGGAATGCCTCAAGGTTCAGCACCGAGGTGGCATCCATCAACGGATGTGTCTGGTCGGCTGTGGTCATCATTTCAGGGTACCGGTCTGGCCAAGACCCGGCTCGCACGGAAGGGGGTGGCCAACGCACAGGGCGTAGGCGGACGACCCGACCGGACCGTTCGCGCCGGTCGACGGCGCGTCAGAACCGGGGACGCTCCCGCACGATGCCCTTCCGGATCGCCAACCGGGTGAGATCCGGCCGGCGGCGGCAGCCGGTCTTCTCCCGGATCCGGTCCAGGTGCGACCGGACCGTACGGACGCTGATGGACAGCGCCTCGGCGATGTCCTGGTCCCGTTCCCCCGCCGCGACCAGGCCCAGCACCTCCTTCTCCCGCGCCGACAGGTCCAGCCCGGCGCGCAGGTGCCGGTCCCGGGACGAGTCCAGCAGGAACGACGCCAGCGTGGGGGACACGTAGCTGTTGTGCGCGGCGACCTCGCGGACCGCGCGGAGGATCTCGTCCGCGTCGGAGTTCTTCGTCAGGTAGCCGCGGGCACCGGCCGCGATCGCGGCGAGCACGTCGTCCTGGCCGCCGTGCGCGGAGAGCACCAGCACCTGATGACCCCGACCCACCAGATCCACCACCGCGGTCGCGTCCCGTACCCCGGGAAGGCGCAGGTCGAGGATGACCACGCTGCCCGGCTCCGGGTGGTACGCCGCGAACTCCTCGACCGAGCCGGCGGTCGTGCCCACCGTGACGTCCGGCGCGTCGGACAGTGCCCGCACCAGTGCCGCGCGGTACAGCGGATGATCCTCGATGACGCACACCTGGATCTCCCGCGCGGTTCCCGAACCCATGTCCCGTACCATGCCGGAACCGTTCATGACGCCTCCCCAGTCGTCAGTGCACCCGTGCGGCCGCCGCGCCGGACAGGACCGGGCCGGTCGGGAACAACGCGAGCACCGTGGCCGGCACCGGGATGGGTGCCACATTGCCGTAGCCCAGTGCCTTGCGCGCGTCCTCGTCCGCCACGGGGAACCGCTGGCCCTGGTCGGTGATCAGATAGGTGGTGCCCGACCGGACCAGCGCGCCGCGGCCCGGCGGCACCCAGACCTGGTCGGCGGTGCGGTCGTCACCGCCGGCCACCCGTACCGGCCTGGCCGAGGCCGTCGCGGGTGAGGTGGCCAGCATGACATCGGTGAGCGCGCCGTGCTGCCCCGTGGCGCACACGGCGATGCCCTCGGAGAGCGGTACGTTGACCGGCCGGGGCAGCCGCTGCGGGTAGCCGTCGTCCGAGTCCCCGGCCGGCAGGACCGCCCGGACCAGGTCGGCGCCGGACACGTCGAGCGCGTGCGGGGTGCCGCCCGGGTACGCGTCGCGCAGTTCGGCCGAGTTCAGCAGCAGGCTCGCCGCGGTCTCGGTCAGCGGCGCGACGCCGTCGGCGCGTACCAGGTAGTACCGGTAGGCCGAGTCGCCGACGCCCCGGCTGCGCAGCACCTGGCCGACCAGGGTGGAGTGCCCGCCGAGCAGCGGACCGGTGTCCCCCACGTCCGCCACCTTCATCGGCGCCAGGTCCGTGCCCGCCGGTACGGCGTCCACAAAGGACCATGTGACCGGCACCGGCCGGCTCCGGTCGAACCCGATGGAGACCAGCGCGGACTGGTCGGTCACCCGGAACCGGTGACCGTCGGCCAGCAGGTACTCGTGGCCGCTCGGGTCGGCGACCAGGATGCCGTTGGTCGAGCCGATGGCGGTGCCGGACGGCTTGGCCCCGATCGACGCCGTGGCCACCGGCTTCGCCCCGGCGGGGCGTCCCACGGGCTGCTGCGAGCACACGGTCCAGTGCCCGGTCAGCAGTTCCTCGGCGGCGGGGAGCGAGTCGGGCGCACCGTCGATGCCCAGCGGCGCGCCGCGCGGCGCATCCCCCAACGACTTGGCCGACACCGAATCCGTGGCGCGACCGTCACCGCCGGCGAGCAACCGGGCCGACGCGTAGTTGAGCATCGGGTGCAGTCGACCGTCCTTGCCGAGCACGTAGTTGGCGCCGCTGTCCTTGTCCACCACGACCTGACCCGCGGTTCGCCAACTCGCACCGCTGTCGGGCCGCAACAGACCGTAGATGCCGAACGCGGCCGTCACCAGCAACGCCAGGCCCAGGCCGACCGCGGTACCGATCACCAGCCTTCGGCTTGGTGACACCGGATGGTTGGCGTCGCCGGAAACCAGCGCGGACACCAGCCGCCGACGCAGGAACTGGTACGCCTGCAACTGATCACGTTGTGTCCACATCGCACTTCCCGGGCTGACTGATCTCGACGGGGCGGCTGCACTGGGTGCAATATAGGTGGGCCGCGCACTCCATGGACAGCGTAGAAATACCGATTCGGCGGTATTCGGCGGGCCGGCACCGGAAGTCAGGCACCGAGAGACGGGTACGGCAACCACTGTGACCAGTAGCGTGCTCAGCAAGCCGACCACCGCGGCACGGTCGGACCGGCAGGTACGGCGGCGCCGACGATTCCCCATCCGCGCAGGTCAGGTCGCCGTGTGGGAACTCGCCGTCGCCGGCACCGTCCTCGCCGGCGCGCACACCACCACGCCGGGCATGGTGATCGGCGGCGTCGGCCTGCTCGCGGTCGTCGCCACCGCCGTACCCCGCCGGGGCCGCTGGCTGTACCAGTGGTTGACCCTCGGCGTCCGGTACCGGGTCCGCCGCCGGGCGCAACGCCGGGCCGGCCCGGCCGGCGATCCGCTCGACACGGTGCTGCCCGGGGTCCGCTTCCACACCTACGCCGACCGCGCCGGCAACCGAACCGGGCTGGCCGGGGACGGCCACTCGTGGACCGCGGTGCTGCGCATCGGCAACACCGAGGACGTCGATCCGGCCGACCTGATCGGCCCGCTGGAGGCCGCCTACCGGCGCACCGACCTGCCCGCAGCGGCGGTACAGCTGGTCAGCTGGACGGTGCCGGTGCCCGACGGTGACCCGGTGCGGATGTGCTGGCTGGCCGTACGCTTCTCCCCCGCCGCCTGCCCGGCCGCGGTGGCGGCCCGGGGCGGCGGCGAGGGTGGCGCACTGCGCGCCACCGCCAACGCCGCCCTCGCCCTGGCCCGGGACCTGTCCGAGGCCGGCATCCCGGCCGCGCCGCTCGACGGTGCCGAACTGCGCAGCCAGCTCACCGTGGCCCTGGGCGCCACCGAGGACGTCGCCGCCACGGTCGCCGAGAGCTGGCGGACCTTCAGCGTCGGCACGGTGCGCCAGGCCTGCTACCGGCCGCGCAGCAACCTCACCCCGGCCGGCGTCCTCGCCGTGACGGCACCGTCCGCCGCCGCCTTCGTGGCCACGTCGCTGACCCTGTCCCGGCCCGGCACCGGCACCGCGCCCGCCGACCCGGAGATGCACCTGGTGGTACGGACCGGCGCGCCGGCCGCGCAGAGCAAGTACGGCCCGGACGACGCGGCGGACGCCCTCGGTATCCCGCTGTACCGCCTGGACGGCGAGCAGGCGAAGCAGGTCCGGGCCACCCTGCCCCTGGCGCTCGGCTGAGGCACCCGCCCCGCCAGAGACCGGGCCGTTCCATGGCACGGAGCGGGTCACGGGCGCGCACGCCCCGCACCGCGGACCGCTGCGTGGTGTTCGGGGAGGACGCACCGGAACGACCGGTACGCCGGGGCGATCCCCCGGTGGACCGGTCGTTCGGAGCAGGGGCGAGGACGGTGCGGAACGGACCGCGCTCAGCCGCCCAGGGAGCGGACCTTGCCGTAGATGTCGAGTACCGCGGCGGCCAGCGGGATCAGGCTGATCAGGGACAGGAACTCGGCGATGTCCAGCAGCCGGGACCAGTACGGTGAGGCGTCCCGGCCGATCGCCCGGGACGAGTAGACCGTGCACCCCACGCCGACCAGGGCGGCGAGCAGCACGAGGACCAGCCACAGGGCGTCGTCGCCGAGGCTGTTGAGCCGCAGGCCGGTGCCGATCAGCGTGCCGAGCCCGGCGATCAGCAGCACCAGTCGCTGCGCGGTGCCCGCGTACGAGCGGGAACGCAGCACCAACGCGACGCCGGCGACGCCGGCCAGGGTCCAGCCCCACCGGGAGTCGCCGAGGGCCAGCAGCACCGCTCCGCCGCCCACCACCAGCGCCGACAGCGCGCCGAGCAGACCGGTCAGGGCGTCCTCCGCGGTGCCGGTCTCGTCGAGGACGTCCGAGCCGAAGGTGGGACGCTCGTCGGCCCGGAACGCCGCCACGTCGCTGGGCACCCGGGGCAGGGGCAGCCGCCCCAGCCGCAGGGCGAGCATCGGCAGCGCCGGGCTCAACGCGGTGGCCAGTGCCACCGTCACCGCGGCGGTGGCGACCGGGGTGCCGCCCAGCAGTACCGAGAACGTCGTGGCCAGGCCGCCGATCGCGGCGGCGACCGCGACGCCGACGAACCATGCCAGCCGGTCGGCCACGGCCACGGCGGCTAGCAC
>JBAUUM010000532.1:0-1959 GCA_049582705.1 Actinocatenispora sp. | reverse complement strand
GGCGAAGGCCGCGACCGGGTCCCGTCGTCGCATGCTCTGGTACGTGGCCGCGCTGGTCGTACTCGTGGTCGTGGCCGGCACGCTGATCGGTCGGCAGCTGCTGAGCCCCGACGAGTCGACGGACCCCCGGCACCGGGATGCCGGCGCCGGCACGCACACCCCGGGCGGGCACCCCGGCACGACCCACTCCGCCGCCAGCTCACCGGCCGCCAGCAGCCCCGACGTGACGTCGCCGCCCGCCTCGCCGCGCTCGGACGTGCCGGCCGGCTTCCACCGGTACCACGACCGGACCGGGTTCTCGCTCGCCGTTCCCGACGGCTGGTCGATCGAACACGACGCGCAGTTGCTGTACGTCCGCGACCCGCACAGCTCCCGGTACCTGATGGTCGACCAGACCGACCAGCCGAAGTCCGATCCGGTGGCGGACTGGACCCGGCAGGAGGCGAGCCGGCGGAGCGGCTGGCCGGGGTACCACCGCATCGGCATCCACTCCGTCGACTACTTCCGCACCGCGGCCGACTGGGAGTTCACCTACGACGGTGACGGCGGCCGACGGGTACACGCGCTGAACCGCGGCGTGGTGACCGGCGACCACCAGGCGTACGGGCTCTTCTGGTCGGCGCCGGACAGCGAGTGGCAGTCGGACCTGCGCTACTGGCACACCTTCACCGCCACCCTGCACCCGGCGTCCTGACCCGCCGTCCCGCATCGGCCCGGCCGGCGCCTGACCCGGCCTGCTGACCCGGGTCCTGCGGGGCTCCGCCCGGTGCCGGCGGTGTGCTCGCCGGGTCCCGTTACGGTGGCGCCGTGAGCGATCGCCACCCCACCGTCGCGGCCCTCGCCCGCCGGGCACGGGAGCTCGACCGGCCCGCGCTGGCCGTCGAGGCGCAGTGGGGCACGCCCGGCGCCGACACGGAGACCGGGCGCTGGCAGGAGCACGTGGAGGTCTGCCTGATCGTCGTCGGCGCCGGCTGGTCGGACAGCCGGTACCACGCTCGCGTGCTGACCCGGCTGCCCGGCGCGGACCGTCGGGACCGGGAACGGGCCGGTCGGCTCACCCGGTCGCTCGCCGGGCGGCTGGGCCTGCCGTGCGGTACCGCGGCGCTCGACTCCCCGGCCGGCACCCGCGCCGACCGGTGGCGGTCGGCCTGGATGGCGGCGCGGGGACCGGCACCGTCGGTCGACGTCGAGGTCCACTGGGATGCCGAGTTCTGGCTGGACGACGCCGTACCGGGCCGGTCCGCCGGCGTGGAGACCGTCACCGCCCGCGGCGGCCGGGACGCCTGCGACGAGGCGGCACGTGTCCTGGCCGCGCACCTGGGCTCCGAGTACGGCCCGGTGGGTGTGCGGTGCACGGTTCCCGCGCTGTACCGGCACCCGGGGCGCGACGAGCAGCTGCCGGCGACGGCCTACCGCGAGCTGCCGCCGCGGCGCTGTCTCGATGTTCCGGTGGATGAGCTGCGTGCCCTGTGGCGGGCCGGGAAGAGCCCGGCCCAGGTACTGCGCGCGGCCCGCGAACACGCGGGGCATCGGGCAAATCCGGTACGGGGTGCGGCGTCCGACGAGCTGTCCCCGGTGGCCCTGATGTGGCTCGTCCATCGGGTGCTGGGCCTGTCGATGGCGGAGCTGAGCAGCATCGGCGGATGGCAGGCCGGGACGCTGTCCGCTGTCGGCCTGAACGAGGTGCTGTCCGGCCCGTTCCGGTCGGCCGGAAACCATTCGGGCCTGCCGGGCCGCATCGAGATGGCGCGCCGTGTGGGTGGCAGTGTGGCCGCCGTGCTGCGTTCCGACCTCGGCATCGGTTGGCTCCTGCTGGCCCGGCATCTGTGGCTGGGGTTCGACGAGACGCTCAGCCTGACGGACGCGGTGCGCACCGTGGAGGCGTTGGCCACGCACACCGACGCCGAGATCGACGCCATGCTGCCGACCGGGCCGGACACCGCGGCCGGGTGACACCGG
>JBAUUM010000531.1:0-1980 GCA_049582705.1 Actinocatenispora sp. | reverse complement strand
GCGGAACTGTTCGCCGCACTGGCCCGCGGCCGGCCGCCGGGCCACCCGGTCCGCGGGCCGGCGCAGCTGCCCACCGACCTGCCCGACTTCACCGGCCGGGGCCGGGAACTCGCCCGGCTCACCGACCTGCTCGCGGACCCCACGAACGAGGGCGTACGCATCGTCGTCCTCGACGGCGGGGCCGGTGTCGGCAAGACCAGTCTCGCGGTCCGCGCCGGGCATCAGGTACGGGACCGCTTCCCGGACGGGCAGCTGTACCTGGACCTGGCCGGTGGCCGGTCGCATCCGGTCAGCGCGTCCACGGCGCTCGCCGGCTTCCTCACCGCGCTCGGAGCGGAGGCGGGGGAGCGGGTCGAAGGTCTCGCGGCGCGGTCGGCCCGGTACCGCAGCGTACTGGCCGGTCGGCGGGTGCTGCTGCTGCTCGACGACGCCCGGGACGCCGCCCAGGTCCGTCCCCTGCTGCCGGCCGGCGCCGGCAGCGCGGTCCTGGTCACCAGCCGGTCCCGGCTGCCCGACCTGGTCGGTGCCCGGCACCTGGCGCTGGGCGAACTCAGCGGAGCCGAGGCGGTCTCCCTGCTCGCCCGGGTGGTGGGCGGCAGTCGGGTGGCCGACGAACAGGCCGCCGCCGCGCGGGTCGTCACGGCGTGCGGGAAGCTGCCGCTCGCCGTGCGGATCGCCGGCGCCCGGCTGGCCGTACGGCCCCGGTGGACGGTCGCCTCGCTGGCCGACCGGCTGGCCGCGGCCCGTCACCGGCTGGACGAGCTGACCGTCGGCGACCTGGCGGTACGGGCGTCGTTCCGGCTCAGCCACGACCGGCTCGACCCGGAGCATGCCGAGATGTTCGCGCTGCTCGGGTTGTGGCCGGGGCACGAGATCCCCGTCCCGGCGGCCGCGGCGCTCGCCGGTCTGGCGTCTCCCCGGGCCGAACGCCTGCTGGAGGAGCTGGTCGACCGGCACCTGCTGGAGAGCCCGGCGCCGGGGCGGTACCGGCAGCACGACCTGCTGCACGCGTTCGCGCGGGAGCTGCTGATCGACGACGTGGGCGCCGAACGGTCCGACGCGGCGCTGCGCCGGCTGGTGTCGTTCGTGACGGCCACGGCGTACCAGGCGGACCTGATGCTGTGGCCGGCGAGCGAACCGCCGTTTCCCGCCGCGGCGGTGGCGGACCCGGGCGCGGTGCGGTTCACCGCGTACACGGAGGCGCTGACCTGGTACGCGGTGGAGTGGCCGGCGCTGGCCGCGCTGCTGCGCCAGTTGACCGACGACCCGCCGGCACCGGCGACCGACGCGTCCCGGCTGGCGAGCCTGCTCACCCTCTACCCGTTCGTACGCCGTGACTTCGTCGAGCTGGAGCGGTGTGCCCGGCAGTCTGCGGTACTGGCCGAGCTGGCCGGGGACCAGTTGTTGGCTGCCACGGCGCACAAGAGGCTCGGCATCGCGCTGCTGGAGCAGCGCCGGCACGAGGAGGCGGCGCACCACCACGAGCTGGCACTGGCCGCGTTCCGGGCCGCGGGCGCCCGGGACGGCGAGGCGACCATCCTGAACAGCATCGGCCGGCGCCTGATGCACGAGGCTGACCGGGCCGGCGGTGACCCGGCCCGGTACGACCGGGCCCGTCGGTACCTGCTGGAGAGCCTGACCGCCGCGGCCGAGTCGGGCCGCGGTTCCGCGCAGGTGGCCGCCCTGTGCAACCTGGGTCGGCTGGAGCACCAGGTCGGTCGGGACGACGAGGCGCACCGGCACCTGCTCCGGGCGCTGCCCCTGGCCCGGGAGCTGGGCGGCGGGCAGGTCGAGGCGGCCGTGGTGAGCAACCTCGGGTCGGTACTGGCCGGGTTGGGTCGGACCGGCGAGGCGGTGGGCCAGCACGAGCGGGCGGTGACGATCACCCGGCAGCTCGGCGACCGGAACGGCGAGGCGACCGCGCTGGTGGAGTTGAGCGAGACCCTGCTCGGCGCCGGCAGGTCGGCGCCGGCCGCGGAC
>JBAUUM010000530.1:0-5862 GCA_049582705.1 Actinocatenispora sp. | reverse complement strand
GCGCGGGGCGGACCCGCCCGGCGACGCTGGCGGATGCGGGCGCGAAGACCGCGGTGGCCGCGGCGGCTCCCGTGCCGGCGATGAGGGCGCGCCTGGAGATCGCCATTGTCTCTCCGTCCGTTGGATGGCCGGGGCCGCGGACTCGGCTCCCGCCGGGATGTGGTCATGGCCGCGGGGTCGGCTGTGACCGGGTGCCGACGAGTCTGTCCCCGTTTGTTTTTGTGTGTCAAGCAAGAAAACACGCCGTTATGTCCGCGTTACCGGCGTGGGCACACGACGCACGCTTCGTGTCGCGACAAGGCTTCTCGGTCACAGGACCAGTAGGTCGCCAGCCTCGGACCCCGCCAGTCGGCGTCATATTTCTTGTCCAGCAAAACTAAACCGGCCCCCGGCGCCCCGCAGGCACCGGGAGGGGGCTCAGTCGAGAGGGCTCAGTCCAGGTCGATGGTGAGAGTCGCGCCGTCGACCGCGTCGCGGCGCGCGGTGACGGTCACCCGACCTGCGTCGCGGTGTGTGTCCGCGCCCTCGGCCCGGACCTCGCGGTCGGTCTCCAGTACGACGACCTCCTCGTCCTGCCGCAGGTCGACGCTGACCGACCGGTCGGTGGCCGCGGTGATCTCGGCGGTACTCCACGCCACGGTCGCGGCCGGCAGGCGCAGGCCGACCGGCAGCATCCGCCCGGATCGGGGCGCGAGGGTCAGTACCCGTCCGTCGAACAGCGGCCGACCGTCCGAGGACAGTCGCAGAGCGGCCGGGTAGCCGGACACGTTGAGCAGGTGCAGCAGCCGGCTCCCGTCCTCGGCCACCGTGCTGGTGGTGAAGACCCCCGGTACCGACGCGTCGTGGCGGAGCCCGGCGGTGACGCCGAGCCGTTCGGCGGCGGCCCGGAACAGCGCGGGATCCGAGGGCAGCTCGGCGGTGAGCACCACCGCCCGGCCCGCGCCCCGGGTGACCTCGATCCCGCAGACCCCGTCGTCGGCGACGTCGGTGAGCACCGGCTCCCCGTCCCCGTGTACCAGCTGTTCCAGCCAGCCGACCCTGGTCTCCGGCCATGCGGCGGGAAGCGACCCCGCGGGCCGGGCGGCGGTCGCCCAGGAGTGCGCCCGCAGCGACGGGTAGTACCGGTCGGTGCCGTGGACCAGACGGCCGGGCCGCAGGCCGAGGGCGTCGGCGAGCAGCGTGCAGGGCCGGCCGTACAGGTCGCGGACCGGCAGCCGCCCGAGCAGCAGCAACCCGCCGCCGCCGTCGAGGTGGGTGAGGAGGCGCCGCTGGACCGCCTCGTCCAGGTGGACGCCGGTGGCCAGCGCGAGTACCCGGGTGTCGGGGGCGGCGCGTTGCAGGTCCACCGCACCGAACCGGTACCCGGCGAGCAGCAGCGACCGGGCCAGCGCCTTGCGGGGCCCGGCGCCCCGGTGCGCGGTCAGGTCCTGCACCACGGCGCTCATGACCGCGCTGTCCGGGTGGTGGTACTCGGTGAGGTACGCGTCGGGCAGGAAGGCCAGGCTCAGGTCGTCGTGTTCCTCGCGCATCCGGGCCAGCCACGGCTCGTTGGCGTTGACCGCGGCGACGGCCCGGGCGGTCGGGGCGTAGGTGGGGCCGCGTTGGCCCTCCGGCCCGATCGGCGCCGCGGTGCCGTGCCGTTCGCCGGTGAAGCTGATCCGGTCGTTGCCGTCGCCGACGGCCTCGTCCAGCGGCGGGTTGATGCCGCCGGCGAACAGGTAGTAGTTGATGATCCGGTTGCCCTGCGCCACGAAGAGCCGGGTCTTCAAATCCACTGTGGACGGATCGTACTGCAGGTCGAGTCCGCCGCTGTAGTCACCGCTGCCGGCCTCGAACTCCAGCGACGTGTTCGGCTGGTCGGGACCGTTGACCGCGTCCAGGAACGCGTTCATGACGTACAGGTCGGTGGTGGTGCCGAGGGTCATGTCGCCGACGTAGTGGTCCGAGCCGCCGATCATGCCGACGGTCCCCGCGTACGTCTCGACCAGCTGGCTGATCCCGATCGGGAACGGCGCGCCGTCCCCGCCGTCGGTGCCGTGGATATTGACCAGGAACGGCACGTCGTGCACCCCGGCCGCCTCGGCGTAGCCGCGCAGTGTGGTCACGTAGCGGGAGAACCGGTTGCGCATGAAGTGGCCCAGGTCGACCCGCAGGGTCGCGGCCCATTCCTCGCCGGGTGAGCGGACCGCAGCCGCCCACGCCGGCGCGTCGGACAGGTCCACCGGGTAGCGGTCCGCCAGGCCGGCACCGTACTCGGCGTGCAGCCAGTGCAGCAGGTCGGCCAGCAGGTCGTCGGTGAGGTCCGGGCTGTTGCTGACCCAGGCGAGCATGCCGACCTCGTTGTCGAGCTGCACCGCGATCACGTTGCCACCGAAGGGTTGCAGCCGCTCGGCGATGATCGGCATGACCGCGTCGTACCAGCGGTGCACCTCGTCCAGGAAGGCCGGCGCGAGGTAGTCGACGGTACGGGTGGGCGCCGGCCTGCCGTCCCAGCCGACCGGGACGATCTCGGGGTGTTCGGTGTAGATCCGGTACGGCAGGCCCTCGTTCTTCAGCTCCGCCATCACGAACGGTCCCGGCCGCGCGACGAACCACAGCCCCTCGTCACGGCACAGGTCGATGAACGCGGCGACGTCGCGCTCGGGGCGGCTGGTCCCGGTGACGTCGATGCTGCCGTCCGGCAGCTCGTGCACCAGCCACGGGATGTAGGACGCGACGGCGGTGCAGCCCGCCTCCTTGAGCGCCCGCACCCGCGCGGGCCACTCGTCCCGGGCGACCCGGAAGTAGTGCACCTCGCCGCACATGACGATGCGGGGCGCACCGTCCACCAGGATCTGCCGTCGCCGCAGTTCAATCATTGTCGATGCCCTTGTCGGATTTTCGGGGCTTGCGCACCCGCGTGACCAGCACTACTGTCCTGTAAGCGCTTGCAGTAAGCGCTGTCATCCGAGCAACCTATAGAGAAGGCGGCGAATGCACAAGAAAGGGGTGACTCTGGAGGAAGTGGCGGCGCATGCCGGCGTCTCGACCGCCACCGTCTCCCGCGTCGCCCGCGGCGTCGGCCAGGTCTCCGCACCGACCCGCGACCGGGTCACCGCCGCCATCGCCGAGCTCGGCTTCCGCCCCAGTCACTTCGGCCGCGCCCTCGTCGAACGCCGACACAGCGCGCTCGGCGTCGTACTGCCGGGGCTGTCCGGGCCCTACCACTCCGAGGTCATCGCCGGCTTCGAGGAGGAGGCCGTGGCCTCCCGGCTGTCCGTGCTGATCCTCGGCACGCACCTGCTGCGCGAGGCCCGCGACCTCGTGCTCGACATGGCCGACCGGGTCGACGGCATCGCCGTACTGGGCGGCAGCGTGCCCGACGAGATCGTCGACGACCTCGTCGCCCGCGGCTGCCCCGTCGTCCAACTCGCCGGCACACACCGTCCCGGACGGGTCACGATCCGCACCGAGAGCGCCGAAGCGGTACGGGCGCTCACCACGCACCTGCTCACCGAGCACCGCTACGAGCGGCTCGCCTTCGTCGGCAGCCCCACCGGGTCACCCGACGGCGCGGCACGGTGGCAGGGTTTCCGGCAGGCACACCGCGACGCCGGGCGACCGGTGCCGCGCCGACCGGTACTGGCCAGTCATGACCAGACCGGCGGCCTGCGGGCCGCCGAGGTCCTGTTCGACGCGCGGACCCCACCCCGCGCGGTGGTCTGCGTCAACGACGAGGCGGCGCTGGGCGTACTGGTCGCCGCACTCGGTCGCGGTCTCGCGGTGCCCGCCGACGTGGCGATCACCGGATTCGACGACCACCCCGCCGCGGCGCTGACCGCGCCGGGCCTCACCACGATCCGTCAACCCATGCGCGAGCTGGGCGCCCGGGCGGTCCGGGCGCTGCGCGACGTCATCGAGCACGGGCTCGGCGGCGGCTCCGAGGACGTACTTCCGACGAGCCCGATCCTGCGGGCCAGCTGCGGCTGCCCGGCCAGCGCACCCACGGACCGCGACACCCGACGGCGGCTGCGAAAACACGCGGCACCCCACCGGCGCAGCACGGCACCGTTGCCCTGACCGGCGCCCGGTCCACCGTCCACCATCACCCGACATGTCCCACCCCACCCCTACCCACACCCTCAACCAGGCCCGGAGGTGCCCCGTGTACCGGCGAAGGCTCATCACCGCTCTGGTGGCCGCCCTGGCACTGCTGCCCGCGCTCACCGCCTGCGACCCCGACAAGAAGGGTGCCAGCGGCACCGTCAACGGGATGGTCGCCAACCTGAACCTCGGCGGGTTCACCAGCAACCCCAACCCGCAGCGGGTCTTCAACCCCTACCTGCCCTCCACGACCCTCGACACGAGCTACATCTTCGAGCCCCTGTTCGTGGTCAACGGCTACAACTGCAAGCCGGAACCGTGGCTGGGCACCTCGTTCTCCTGGGACGACCCCGAGCACCTGAGCGTCACCACCCGGCACGGCGTGACCTGGTCGGACGGCAAGTCCTACAGTGCGAAGGACGTGGCGTTCAGCTTCAACCTGCTGAAGAAGGTGCCCGCCTTCGACCAGGCCGGCGTCTGGGCGTCGCTCAAGTCCGTCGAGGCGACCGGCTCCGACAAGGTGCTCTTCACCTTCAAGCACCCGTCGGCGGACTCGTTCACCAAGATCGCCAACCTGGTGATCGTCCCGGAGCATGTCTGGTCGACCGCCAAGGACCCGGTGAAGTTCACCAACCCGAACGGGGTGGGCACCGGACCGTTCCGGTACGCCAGCTTCAACTCCCAGCAGATGGTCCTCAAGCGCAACACGCGTTACTGGCGGGCCGACAAGGTCAAGGTCGCCAAGCTGACCTTCCACAACAACGGCGGCGGCGGGGACACCGACAAGCTGCGGCTCGCGCAGGGCCAGTACGACCAGAACACGATGTTCGTCGCGGACATCGAGAAGACCTTCGTCAGCCGGGATCCGAAGCACAACAAGTACTGGTTCAACTCCGGCGGTGAGATCAGCCTCTACCTGAACCTCACCCGCGCCCCCTTCAACGACACGGCGTTCCGGCACGCGATCGCCTACGCGGTGAACCGCAAGGAGATCTCGCAGAAGGCCGAGTACGGCTACGTCAAGCCGGCCAGCCAGACCGGGCTGGTACTGCCCGGGCAGAAGTCCTGGCTGTCCGACAAGTACGCCGACGGGGCGGTCACCGGGTACGACCCGGCCCGGGCGAAGCGGATGTTCACCGCCGCCGGCTACAAGTACTCCGACGGCAAACTGCTGGACAAGTCCGGCAAGCCGATGGCCTTCACCTTCGACGCACCGACCGGCTGGCTGGACTGGATCCAGGCGGCGAACATCGTCCGGGAGAACCTGGGCAAGGTCGGCATCGACGTCGACGTGCGCACAGCGGACGCGAACAACGTGCAGAACGACCGCAACATCGGGCACTTCGACATGCAGTTCGGCGTGCACGGCGGCACCTGCAACATGTTCCAGAACTTCGACGAGCCGCTGGGCAGCGACAAGACGGCGCCGATCGGCAAGGCGGCGGTGCCGGCCGGGGCCGGCGGCAACTTCGTCCGGTGGCGGGACGAGCGCACCGACCAGCTGCTCGAACAGCTGCGCTCCACCACCGACGTGGCGCAGCAGAAGAAGATCATCGCCGGCCTGCAGGACGTGTTCGTCCAGCAGATACCGGTGATCCCGCTGTGGTACGGGGCGCAGTGGTACGAGTACCGGACCGCCAACGCGGTCGGCTGGCCGAACAAGGCGAACCCGTACGCGGTGATCAACCAGCCCAACAACGCCCTGCTCGTCATCACCAGGCTCCAGCCCGCCCAGGGCTGACCGCGGCCGCCGCCCGGCCGGACCCGACCTGCCAGGTC
>JBAUUM010000529.1:0-3188 GCA_049582705.1 Actinocatenispora sp. | reverse complement strand
CGGGGGCGGCCCCGACGGTCCGCGACCGCCGGCGCCGCCCAGGACCGGGTGTGCTGCTATCCCTTGCTGACGGTCGAGAAGACCTCGTGCGTCAGCGGGTCGGGGATCAGACCCTTGATGTCCTTGCTGACCACCAGTGCCGGCGGCGAGCTGGAGATCGGGATCGCCGGCAGCCACTTGCTCATCAGGTCGCGGTTGACCTGCTGCCACGCGGTGTCCTTGGCGGTCTCGTCGACGTTGTTCTCGGCGGTGTTGATCGCGTCGAACATGTCGGTCATCGAGTCGTCGCCGAACTCGGGCTTGGCCCGGCCGAAGAACGTGCCGGTGAAGTTGCCCGGGTCGTTGTAGTCACCGGTCCAGCCGAGCATGTGCAGGTCCTGCTTGCCGAACTTCTGCACGTCGTCCTTGAAGCCACCGTTCCACGGCTCCGGGTGCGGCTCGATCTTGATGCCGACGGCCTGCAGGTCGTTCGCCATGACGGTGAACAGTTCCTTCGGGTTCGGCATGTACGGCCGGGTGACCTCGGTCGGGTAGTAGAACTTCAGCGTCAGGTGCTGCGCACCCGCGGCCTTCAGCAGGCTGATGGCCTTCTTCTTGTCGTACGGGTACTGCTCGACGTTGCTCGCGTAGCCGACCACGCTGGACGGGTAGAACTGGCTGGCCACCTTGGCGCCGTCCGGCAGCTTCGTCTTGACCAGTTCCTCGCGGTTGAGCGCGTACGCGATCGCCTTGCGGACCCGGATGTCCTTGAGCTTCGGGTTGCCCTTCTGGTTGATGCCCAGGTAGAGCACGTTGAAGGGGTCACGGAGCTTGACCTGGAAGCCGTCGGAACGCAGCGACGAGTAGTCCGCCGGGGAGGGCAGGTCGTAGCCGTCGATGGTGCCGGCGCGCAGCTCCGACTTACGGGCGTTCTCGTCCGGGATGATCTTGAAGATGAGCTTCTTCAGCTTCGCCTTCGGACCCCAGTAGTTGTCGTTGCGGACCAGGGTGATCGTCTTGTTCGCCTGGTCGTACTTCTGGAGCGTGAACGGACCGGTGCCGGTCGGGTGCTCGGTGGCGTACGTCGAGTACGAGAACGAGTCGCCCTGCTGGGTCACCTCGTCGGCCTTGTACTTCTTCAGCGCCGCGGGACTCGACATCGACAGCGAGGTCAGCACGAACGCACCCGGGAAGGCGCCGGAGAACTTGTTCATGTGCAGGATCGCGGTGCCGCTGTCCTTCGCCTCGCACGACTTGTACAGCGGCTGGCCGGTGGTGTCGCCCTCGTTCTTGGCGAAACCGCCGAACACGTCGCCGTAGTAGATCATCTGGCTCTGGGCGGGCGCGCCCTTCATGTTGTACCAGCGCTCGAAGTTGTAGCAGACCGCCGCGGCGTCGAAGGTGGTGCCGTCGGAGAACTTCACGCCCTTGCGCAGGGTGAAGGTCCACTGCGTGCCGTCGTCGTTGTGGTCCCACTTCGTCGCGAGCCCGGGGGTGAGCTCCGAGGTGCCGGGCTTGGTGGTGATCAGCGTCTCGAACATCTGACGGATCGGCCGGAACGACTCACCGTCGTCGTTGAAGATCGGGTCGAAGTTCTTCGGCGGGCCGGCCGCACCGAAGATCATCGTGCCGCCCTTGCTGTCCCCGTCGCCGCGGTCGCTCTTCGCGCAGCCGGCCATCCCGGCCGCGAGAGCCGCGGCGGCCGCGATCGCCACGGCGGCTCTGAACCTACCTGTTCGCATGGTCCACCCTCTGTGAGTCGCCTGCGGACGCCTTCGCGCCCAACTCGATAGGCGCAAGGTAGTACCGAGGGTGAGAGCAGCGATAGCCGACAACCACGATCGGTATCGGAACTTGACGTGCCCGCGACCGCCCGTCGACGGGCTCGGCAAACCGGCTTTTCGCGTCGGGACGACAGCGAAACGGCCGGGCCCCGTGACGGGACCCGGCCGTGTCGGCTGCGGAGTGTCAGGACTTCGTGGCGTCCTCACCGGCGTACGCGGGGCCGGCCTGCGGCTTGCCGGCCAGCATCGTGTCGCCGCCCTCGGGCGGTGCGATCGCGTTCGGGGTGCCGGCGGCGAACTCCGGGAACTTCAGGTCGAACGCCGGCCGCTCGCTGCGGATCCGCGGCATCCGGTCGAAGTTGCGCAGCGGCGGCGGGCAACTGGTCGCCCACTCCAGCGCGTTGCCGTAGCCCCAGGGGTCGTCGACCTCGACGACCGGACCGGCCTTGTAGGACTTGTACACGTTCCACAGGAACGGCAGCGTCGACACACCCAGGGTGAACGCGCCGATCGTGGAGATCGTGTTCAGCGTGGTGAAGCCGTCCGAGGCCAGGTAGTCGGCGTACCGGCGGGGGAAGCCCTCGGCGCCGAGCCAGTGCTGCACCAGGAACGTGGTGTGGAACCCGATCAGGGTGAGCCAGAAGTGCAGCTTGCCGAGCCGCTCGTCCATCATCCGGCCGGTCATCTTCGGGAACCAGTAGTAGATGCCGCCGTAGACCGCGAACACGATCGTGCCGAACAGTACGTAGTGGAAGTGCGCCACCACGAAGTACGAGTCCGAGACGTGGAAGTCGACCGGCGGCGAGGCGAGCAGCACGCCGGACAGGCCACCGAAGAGGAACGTGGTCAGGAAGCCGATGGCGAACAGCATCGGGGACTGGAAGCTGATCTGGCCGCGCCACATCGTGCCGATCCAGTTGAAGAACTTCATTCCGGTCGGCACCGCGATGAGGAACGACAGGAACGAGAAGAACGGCAGGAGCACCTGACCGGTGGCGAACATGTGGTGCGCCCACACGGTCATCGACAGGGCCGCGATGGCGATGGTGGCGCCGACCAGGCCCTTGTAGCCGAACACCGGCTTACGGCTGAACACCGGGATGATCTCGGTGATGATGCCGAAGAACGGCAACGCCACGATGTAGACCTCGGGATGGCCGAAGAACCAGAACAGGTGCTGCCACAGCATGGCACCACCGGTGTCGGAGTCGAAGACGTGCGCGCCGAGCTGCCGGTCGGCGACCGCGGCGGCCAGCGCGGCGGCCAGGATCGGGAAGACCAGCAGCACCAGCAGGCTGGTGACCAGGATGTTCCAGGTGAAGATCGGCATCCGGAACATGGTCATGCCGGGCGCCCGGAGCGTCAGGATCGTGGTGACCATGTTGACGCCACCGAGGATGGTGCCCAGACCGGAGATCATCAGGC
>JBAUUM010000528.1:0-8137 GCA_049582705.1 Actinocatenispora sp. | reverse complement strand
CAGGCCGAGCCGGCCGCGCTGCCCGAACTCGACGACCCGGAGATGCTGCAGGGCGCGGTGGAGGCCATCCTCATGGTGGTCGACCAGCCCGTGTCGGACGTGATGCTCGCGCAGGTACTGGAACGTCCCACCGAGGTGGTCGTCGCTGCGCTGCGCGCGCTGGCCGACCAGTACACGGCCCAGCGGCGCGGGTTCGAGCTGCGCCAGGCGGCTGGTGGGTGGCGGATCTACACGCGCGACGACTTCGCCCCGTACGTGGAGCGGTTCGTACTGGACGGCCAGCAGGTGCGGCTTACCCAGGCCGCGCTGGAGACCCTGGCGGTCGTGGCGTACAAGCAGCCGGTGACCCGGGGCCGGGTCTCGGCCATCCGCGGTGTCAACTGTGACGGCGTCATCCGTACCCTGTTGACCAGAGGGCTGATCGAGGAGTGCGGCGCGGAACCCGACAGCGGCGCCTACCTCTACCGCACGACGGTCCTGTTCCTGGAGCGGATGGGCATCAACTCGGTCGACGAGTTGCCCGAGCTGGCTCCGTTCCTGCCCGACGATCTGCCCGAGGAAGCGTGAGACGCGTCGATGTCGACACCCCCGACCGCTGAACCGCAGCGGCTGCAGAAGGTGCTTGCCTCCGCCGGTATGGGTTCCCGCCGGTCCTGCGAGGAACTGATCGCCGAGGGCCGGGTCACCGTGGCCGGTCAGGTGGCGCAGCTCGGTGACCGCGCCGATCCGCGCAGCTCGGTCATCCACGTGGACGGCATGCGGCTGGTCACCGACGACCGTACGGTCCTGCTGGCCCTGCACAAGCCGCGCGGTGTGCTCTCCGCGATGTCCGACGACCGGGGTCGCCCCACCCTGGAGAAGTACGTGCCCGACGGGGTGACCCGGCTGTTCCACGTCGGCCGGCTCGACTCCGACAGCGAGGGCCTGCTGCTGCTGACCAACGAGGGCGATCTCGCCCACCGGTTGATGCATCCGTCGTTCGAGGTGGCGAAGACGTACGTCGCGGAGGTACCCGGCCCGGTGTCGCCGTCGGTCGGCAAGCGTCTGCGGGCCGGCGTCGACCTGGAGGACGGTCCCGCGGCGGTGGACAAGTTCAAACTGGTCGATTCGGCGGGTGGCCGGGCGCTGGTGGAGATCGTCCTGCACGAGGGTCGTAAGCACATCGTGCGGCGGCTGCTCGCGGAGGTCGGCCACCCGGTGCAGCGGCTGATCCGTACCCGGATCGGTCCGGTGCCGCTGGGCGACATGCGACCCGGCCGGACCCGTCCGCTGTCCACGGCCGAAACGGGAGCGCTCTACCGCGCCGTCGGGCTCTGACGGCGCACCGGTAGGGCCAGGACGACCAGCCCGGCAGCGAGCGGGGCGAGTCCGACCCAGGCCAGCGTCGACATCCGTTCGCCGGCCACGGTCACGCCCAGCACCGTGGCCACGGCGGGCTCGGCCAGTGCCAACGTGGTCGCGGTGGCCGCGGAGGTACTGCGCAACCCGTAGCCGTACAGCAGGTATGCGGTGAACGTGCACACCACGGCGAGCCAGCCCACCACGACGGCGCTGCGCGGCTCCGCCAACCAGCCGACGCCCGCGACGAGCTGGACCGCGAGGAGCAGCGCCGCCGCGCCGCCGAACAGGCCACCGATTGTCGACCGCGAGGCGATGCCCCGCCTGATCAGCAGTCCGGCCACGACCGAGTACGTGGCATAGCTCAGTCCTGCCAGCGCGGCCAGCGCCAGGCCCAGCGGATCGGCGACGGCCGAGCCGCCCCCGCCGAGAACCAGGATCAGGCCGCCGACGACGCAGCTGACCGTCGCGGTGAACCAGCGCCGCCCCGGATGTCGTCGCTCGACCAGTACCGTCAGCAGGCCGGCGAACGCGGGCGAACAACCGAGCATCACGATGGTGCCCATCGCGATCCCGGCCCGGTGTACGGCGAGGTAGAAGCTCAGTGGGTAGGCGGCGACGGCGAGCGCACCGGTCAGGGTGAGCAGACGGTGGCCGGCGCGCCACGGTTGCAGGCTCCCGCGACCTGCGGTGACGGCGAGCAGCGCGCCACCCAACACCAGACCGGCGGAGCCGACCAGGACAGGATCGACGCCGGACGGTGCGTACCAGGCCGCCGTGCCGGTGCTTCCCCAGAGCACGGCGGCGGCGACGACCGCCCCGGCGCCCGAACCGGAACTCCGTGGCCAGCCGGCGCGGGTCACGGTGAACGACGGGTCGACGACAGCGCCGGACGGTCCGGCCAGCGGGTGCATCGGGAGGTGGTCATCCGCCGCCATCGTACGGGGGCGTTCGTCCGTGACCGTCGTCCGGAACGGCGGCTGCGGGGCCCGGAACGACCGGATCGGTCGGTAGCCGGTTCCGTGCCCAACGCCCCGGCGGGCGCCATGATCTTCCGTCGACGCTCGTGGGTGCCCAGGGGTGCCGAAACCGGGTACTCGGCGCAACTCCGTAGCGATGGTCACCCCGAGTCGGGTGTGCGCCCGCCGCGACCCGGTCTCCCGGTAGCCGGGGGCGCCGCGTCGCCCCGGTCACCCCGGGGCCGGCGCGGTGCGGGCCGCGTTCGCGGCCTCCGTAGAATCCTGCTGGTGGCCGTGACCGTGACCCGGTCGGTCAACTCCACCCGGGGCCGTTCGGGTGCGGACACTCGTCGCAGGAGGACAGCGGTGCAGACCGACAACACGCCGACACCAGGCCCGCAGGACGCCGTGGAGGGCTTCCATGGCGTGGTGGCCGTCGACGGTCCCTCCGGCTCGGGCAAGTCCACCGTGTCCCGCCGCCTGGCGACCGCGCTCGGCGCGGAGTACCTGGACACCGGCGCGATGTACCGGTCGGCGACCTGGGCGGTGTTGGCGGCCGGGACCGACCTGACCGACACCGACGGGATCGCCGACACGGTGACGCGGGCGGAGCGGACCATCACGACCGACCCCGCCGCGGTGGAGGTCCGGGTCGACGGCGGTCGGGTGGACGCGGAGATCCGTGGCCCGCAGGTCACCGCCGCCGTCTCGGCCGTGTCCGCGGTGCCGGCGGTACGCCAGGCGCTGATCGCGGAGCAGCGGCGCATCATCGCCGACGCCCGCGCCCGCGGCGGGATCGTGGTGGAGGGCAGGGACATCGGCGCGGTGGTCGCGCCGGACGCCGAGCTGAAGGTCTTCCTTACCGCGGACGCCACGGAGCGGGCCCGCCGGCGCAGCGCGGAGAACACCACCGACCTCAACGCCACCCATGCCGACCTGCAGCGCCGGGACCAGGCGGACTCGAAGGTCACCAAGCCGCTGCTGGCCGCCGACGGCGCGGTCACGGTGGACACCACCGCGCATTCCATCGACGAGGTCGTCGAACAGTTGATGGCGCTGCTGCACGTGGCGCGGATCGAGGTCCAGTGAGTACCGGCGACGAGCAGTACGGCCCGGCGATCCACGTCGACGAGGCCGATTTCGACATGGATCCGGCCGCGCGCGACTGGCTCGACGACGACGGCTTCGGCGCACCGGCGCTCGCGGTGGCCGACGCGCCCACCGGACCGGTGCCGGTGGTGGCCGTGGTCGGCCGACCCAACGTCGGCAAGTCCACACTGGTCAACCGGATGATCGGCCGCCGTCAGGCGGTCGTCCAGGACACGCCCGGGGTGACCCGGGACCGGATCCCCTACGACGCGGTCTGGAACGGCCGCCCGTTCACGGTCGTGGACACCGGCGGCTGGGAGCCGGACGCGGTGGGTCGTGCGGCGGCCATCGCCGCGCAGGCCGAGTCCGCGATGGCTGCCGCCGACGTGGTCCTGCTCGTGGTGGACGGCGTGGTCGGCAGCACCGACACCGACGAGGCGGCAGCGCGTGTGCTGCACCGCGGTGGCAAGCCCGTCATCCTCGTCGCCAACAAGATCGACAACAACCGGCAGGAGTCCGACGCGACCGCGCTGTGGTCGTTGGGGCTGGGTGAACCGTTCCCGGTGTCGGCGTTGCACGGGCGCGGCTCCGGTGACCTGCTCGACATGATCCTCGCCGCGCTGCCGGAACAGACCGGGGTGCCCGCGCCGGTCGTCGGCGGACCGCGTCGGGTGGCGCTGGTCGGCCGACCGAACGTCGGCAAGTCCAGCCTGCTCAACAAGCTGGCCAAGGAGGAGCGGGCCGTCGTCGACGACGTGGCCGGCACCACCGTCGATCCGGTCGACTCGTACGCCGAGATCGGTGGCGACACGTGGCGGCTGGTGGACACCGCCGGCCTGCGCAAGCGGGTCGGCACGGCCAGCGGCACCGAGTACTACGCGAGCCTGCGCACCAACGCGGCGATCGACGCCGCCGAGGTGGCCGTGATCCTGTTGGACGCCAGCGAGCCCATCAGCGAGCAGGACCAGCGGATCCTGACGAAGGTCGTCGAGTCGGGCCGGGCGCTGGTCGTGGCGTTCAACAAGTGGGACCTCGTCGACGAGGACCGTCGCTACTATCTCGCCCGCGAGATCGAGCGGGACCTTCGGCGCATCACCTGGGCGCCGCGGGTCAACATCTCGGCGCGAACCGGCCGGGCGGTGGACAAGTTGGCGCCCGCGATGCGTACCGCGCTGCGCGGTTGGGAGACGCGGGTGCCCACCGGCCGCCTCAACCAGTGGATCACCGAACTGGTGCAGGCCCACCCACATCCGGTCCGCAGCGGCAAACAGCCGCGCATCCTGTTCGCCACGCAGGCCGGCGTCTGCCCACCGCGGTTCGCGCTGTTCACCACGGCGGCGCTGGATCCCGCGTACACGCGGTACGTGGAGCGCCGGCTGCGCGAGGACTTCGGCTTCGTGGGCAGCCCGGTCCAGGTGTCGGTACGGCCGCGTAAGCGGCGCGAACGCAAGCACTGACCTCGTGCGGGGGCGCCGGTCCGGTGCCCCCGCACGGGACGGTCACCGGGTGAGGAACACCGGCGTGTCGGTGATGTCCAGCCGCACCAGGCCATCGTCCACTGTGGCCTTCACGGGCCGGCCCAGCGCGTCCAGCGCCGTGACCGACGGGTAGGGCCACAGCCGGCCGAACGGCACCGCCGGCTGGGTCTCCCCGTCGAACTCCTCGCGCCGCTGCCAGACGACCATCACCGGATCGGCGTGCTGCCGGGACACCTCGAACAGGTACAGGTCCTGCTCGGTGGGCGAACCGGGCTCACGGCTCGCCGGTACCCGGCGCACCGACTCGACGCCGACGAGCTGCCCGGCCAGCAGCGCCAGCGTGTCGCCCGCCGGGTAGCGGTCCCCGAGTCGCCCGTTCTCGTTGCGCATCAACATGAACTTGCCGAACAGCAGGTCCATGAACTCGTACGGGTCGCCCTGGTCGGGGGCTTCGGGGCCGAGCTGCCAGCAGGTGGTGCGCGGCACGCCCGCGGCGAGCGCGAGCAGGTTGCGTACGACCATCTCCCGGGCGGCGATGCGGTGCCGCCGGTCCGCCAGCTCCGGCGCGCAGTCGTGCAGGAACATCGCCAGCCGGTCGGGCAGGGCGTCCCGGCGCTCGTACAGGGCACGCATCGCCGCGCGTGGCGGGGTGTCCAGCTCGCTGCGGCGCAGAAACTGGTCGGAGTCGCCGACCACGTTCGCGGCGTCCATCGCGCCCGCCGCGAGGACCTCCTTCAGCTCGGCGAACAGTTCCGGCCACTGGAACAGCAGCGGACCGTTGTACTCGCCGACCAGTACCGGGCGGTCGTACCCGGCGGCGCGCATCAGCGCCCGCGCCCGCCCGATCATGTCCGTGACGGCGTACGGGTCGCCGTACAGGTGCAGGTCGAACAGGTCGAAGGCGTCCCGGCCGGCGTCGAGCAGGTGGTGGAAGAAGCTGGCCTCCGGCTCGTCCACCTCGTCGCCGACCAGTCCGGGCGGGGCGCCGCCGAGGACGACCCAGGCGTCCGGGTCGACGGCGCGGACCGCGTGGGCCAACGTGCTCAGCTGGGTCACGTACTCCTCGGGCGTGCCGTCCCAGAAGAACGGGTAGCACGGCTCGTTCTCGCACTGCCAGTACCGGACCCGTCCGCCGCAGTGCTCGACCAGGGCGCGGACGAACCGTTCGTAGGCGGCGAGGTCGGTGGCCGGTGACGGCGGCAGCAGGTCGGTGGCGTGGCGGGCGCCCCACGGCGAACTGCCGCAGACCGTGATCCACACCTCCTCGGTCCCGTCGAGCTGGCCGAGCAGGCGGTCCACGGCGTCCCAGCGGTACGTTCCGCGAGTGGGCTCGATCTGCGCCCAGTACAGGAAGACCCGCACGAGGCCGGCGCCGAGGCCGCGTGCCTGCGGCAGAAACTCGTCCGGCGGTGCCAGCACGCCGTAGGTGATGCCGCGGACGACACCGAAACGGACGCCCTCCGGCGCGGACCGCTCCGGTACTTCCGTTCCGGTGCCTGATGGTGTGGTCATGGTCGTCCTCGCTGCTGGGTGACGCTGTCCCGGCAACCATGGCCGGTGGCGCTGTCAGCGCCCGCACCGTGCGCTGACAGATCGCAGATCCGGTACCGGATCTGCGTGTCAGCGGGGCGGCTGGAAGCCGGTCCGCGGCCGGGGCAGCCGCTCACCGTCCACGACGAGGTCCACGTACTCGTTGAAGAAGCAGACCGTGTCCTTGATGAGGTAGGTGGCCGGAGTCGGGTACGGGTAGGTCCAGGCGATGTTGTGCACCACCCGGTCGGCCAGCCGCACCGACCGGTACGACGCGGTTCCCTTGTACGGGCAGGCGGTGTGCGCCTCGCTCGGCTCCAGCAGGTCGGTGCGGACGTCGTCGAGCGGCAGGTAGTAGCGGATGGGCAGGCTGGTCTCGAACAGCAGGACCGGCCGGCGGGAGTCGGCGACCACCTGGCCGTCGATCTCCACCAGTACGTGCCGTGAACTCGGGATCGTGTCGACCCGATGGTGCGGGTCCCGCGGATGGACGAAGATCTCCTCGTCCTCCTCGTACCAGTGCTCGATGCCGCGTCCGGAACGCTCGGACCAGGCGAAGCCGACGGTGTCGGCGAGCGGTTCCCCGGGGTAGGTCCAGGCCGCGTTGGTGACGGTGTCACCGTTCACGGTCAGGTCGTAGAAGGCGACGGCGCCGGCCCGGCTGCCGGCCGGCGGCGGCTCGCTCGCCGGGCTCAGCAGGTCGGCGCGCACCTCGCCGCGCGGGAACACGTACTGCGGCACCGGCGAACCCGGCTCCCACACCAGCACCGGGTGCCGGCTGTCCACCACGACGGTGTCGGCGACCATGCCGCGTACCCACCGCTCGCTGGGCTCGTAGTTGATCCCCTCGTCGCGGCCGGAGAGCCGCGGAGTGGCCTCGATGTGCTGCGTCGACACGGCGCCCTCCCCGGTGCGAGAACAGCTGCACCCTCCAGCGTGCCACGTGGCGTCGGCCACCGGTCGCGTCCCGACGGTTCCCGAGGTCCGTCCCGGTTCACCCGGGTCTGCGAAGGTGTGCGTGGGCCGGATCGAGGGTAGACCAAGGTCGTTGTCGTAGGGAAAGTACTGGCCGCCGAACACCGTCGATCCAGGCAGGAGATTCCGTGAGCGGAGACCCGCAGCGCACCGTCATCGAGGTACTGGCGCACGACCATCGGGAGGTCGAGGACCTGTTCCGCCGACTGGAAGAGCCCGGCCTCGCCCCGGAGGCATCGCGGGACCTGGTCGAGCGGGTCACCGTCGAACTCGTCCGGCACGCCGTCGCCGAGGAGCACTGGCTGTATCCGGCAGTCCGTGAGTACGTGCCCGACGGCAGCGAGCTGGCCGACGACGAGACCGCCGAGCACGGCGAGATGGAGGTCGTGCTCAAGGCGCTGGAAGGCATGTCGCCGCTGGACCCGGAGTACCGGGCCAGGGTAGACGATCTGATCAGCGACGTACGCGCGCACATCGCCGAGGAGGAGCAGCAACTGTTCCCCGCGCTGGCGGCGGCCACCACGCCCGAGCACCTCTGCGAGCTGGGGGCCAGGGTCGAACAGGCCAAGCGGAACGCGCCCACCCATCCGCACCCCGCCATGCCGGACACGCCACCGCTGAACCGGGTGCTGGACCGGGGCGCCGGCCTCATCGACCGGCTCCGGGACGCGCTGGTCCGGCGCCGCTGACCCGGTGCGGCACCGTGTCGCGTCGTGGCCCGGCCCGACGGGCGCGGCCCGGACAGCGCCCGGTTGCCCGGCCTTCGCC
>JBAUUM010000527.1:0-7128 GCA_049582705.1 Actinocatenispora sp. | reverse complement strand
CTGCCGACCTCCTCGACCGCGCGTCCCGCGCCGCTGCCGACCTCCCTCGCGGCCTGGCCGGCGCTGGTGGCGGCGGACTCCACACCCCGACCGATGTGTTCCAGGATCTCGGGATTGCGGTTGATGGTGTTCAGCACGCTGTTCACGATGTCGCGGACGTTGTCCAGCCGCACCTTCAGCATCGCCTGTGCCTCGACGCCCTGGATGTCGAGCTTGACCTTCCCGAGCATCACGTCCGCGCCCACGTTGAGTTTCAGCAGGTCCAGTACCTCGGCCTGGAGGGAGACGCGGGCGCGTAGATCCTCGACCTCCAGGTCGATCTCGTCGACCTTGAGCTGCGGTATGTCCAGGAAGACGTCCGACTCCACCTGGGCCTCGCCCCGCGGTTCCGGTTCGTAGCCGTCCGGCTCGTCGTCGGAGTAGTCGCGCCTGTCCAGGTCCTTGTTCGCCATGTCCGCCCCTCTTCGTCGCGGTCCGCTCAACGGTGCGGCGACACGGTCCTGCCGGCTGGGGGTACGAGCCAGGCTGGTCGTCCGGCGACCTCCTTCCACTGTAGGAGGGCACGGCGCCACGACGAACTGTGCAGAACGGGGTGGGATGGCGGTACATGTGGTGTGTTGTGCCGACCAGCTGGGCTGCGGGGACCGGGCCGCCGGATGCGTAAAGCGGGTCCTGGATCGGCGGGAGTGCCCGCACAACGTGCGTCGTGCGAGAATCCGGCATGGTCGTACGGGCGGTCGTGTTCGACATCGGTGGGGTGCTGGAGAAGGTCGAGGACGTCGGGCAGTGGCTCGATCCCTGGCGGACGCGCCTCGGTATGACCGCGGACGCCTTCGAGGAGGCGCTGGCGGGCGTGGACCCGGACAACCTGATGCAGACGGGCGGCATGACCGAAGGGGAGTACCGTGCCGCCTGCGCCGGCGTGCTCGGTCTGACCGACCCGCAGGCCGACGAGTTCCTGGCCGACATGTGGGACTGGTACTGCGGCGAGCTCGACACCGAACTGATGGCGTACGCGACCGTCCTGCGGGACACGCACGTCACGGCGATCCTCAGCAACTCGGCCGACGGCGCCCGACGCGAGGAGGAGTCCCGGTACTCGTTCGGTGACGTGTTCGATCCGATCATCTACTCGCACGAGGTCGGCCTCGCCAAGCCGGACCGGGCCGTGTACGAGCTGACCTGCCGGCGCCTGGGCCTGCCGCCGGACCAGGTGGTGTTCCTCGACAACGTCCAGGCCTGCGTCGACGGCGCCCGCGAGTACGGCATGCACGGTGTGCTGCACCGCGACACGCGAGATTCCGTGGCGCGGATCGACGCGCTGCTCGGCTCCTGACCCGGAAACCGCTGGTCGGGGCGTACCGGCGAGAACCTCGGCCGGCGCACGCATGCCACCGCGGCAGGTCGGGTAGCCCGGAACGATGAGCGAGGAACCGAACCGCAACCCGGCCACCGGGACCGAGCAGGTGCCCGCCGACGCGCAGGCGGACCTGGACGATCCGGGTGCCCTGCCGGACAGGGAGGGACTTCCCGAGTACGCCGACGACGAGACACCGGCGAACCGGGACATCGACGACCCGCAGCGTCAACCGGTACCGGGCGATCACCCACTGGCTCTCGACGAGTTCGGCACGACGGCTGCCGAGGAGCGTCAGGGGGAGCCGCTGGCCGGCCGGCTGGCCCGGGAGGAACCCGACATCTCTCCCGATGCCCCGGAAGAAGCGGAGGACGACGACACCACCGGCGGACCGGCCGCGCGGGGCGTCGTGCCGGACGAGGATCCGGCGCTGACCGCGTCCCTGGAGGGCGACGACCCGCGCACCGACTCCGCGGTGTCGCTCTACGACCGGATGGGGTCCGGCGGGACCGGCGCCGGCGAGCTGGTCGCCCCGGACGAGGGCGCCCACCCGGACCGGGAATCGGACGAGATCGCCACGGACGCCGGCGGGTCCGTGTCCTCCGCCGAGGAGAGCGCGATGACCGAGGACGAGACCGGCCGGTAGCGCGCGCAGCCACCGGACACCGGGTCGGCCGGACGCGTGGCCGACACGGCCGGTGGGAGGCGGTGGTGACGCTCCGTCCGGTACCGGTCCCGGTCCGCCGACGCGACCTCGGGCGATGTTTTCGGTTCGTGGCCTCGGGTAGCCGAGGGTCATGGCACGGACCCCGGGAAGGATTCAGGTCGTCGGCACCCGGCCGGTGCGGAACCGCGAGGATCTCGCCGCCGTGTACACACCGGGTGTGGCGGACGACGTACGGGCGATCGCCGAGGATCCGGCCTCGGCCCGGGAGCACACCACGAGCGGGCGGAGCGTCGCGATCGTGAGCGACGGTTCCGCGGTGCTCGGTCTCGGCGATGTCGGCCCGCGCGCGGCCCTGCCGGTGCTGGAGGGCAAGGCTGCCCTGCTGTCCAGCCTCGCCGACCTCAACGGCTGGCCGATCTGCCTGCACAGCAGGGAACCCGACGACATCGTCCGTACGCTGGTGGACCTGGCGCCCGGATTCGCCGCGATCAACCTGGAGGACATCGCCGCGCCGCGGTGCTTCGTGGTCCGCCGCAACCTGGCGAACAGTCTCGACATCCCGGTCTTCCACGACGACCAGCAGGGCACGGCGATCATCACGCTCGCGGCGCTGCGTAACGCGTTGCGCGTCGTGGAGAAGACGCTCGACCAGGTGCGGGTGGTGGTCTCCGGGGCGGGCGCGGCAGGCAGCGCGGTCGCCCGGTTGCTGTTGACGGCCGGTGTCGGTGAGGTACGGGTGTGCGACCGGCGGGGCCTGCTGCATCCGGGGCGTACCGAGCTGGGCGGGGAGAAGCGGTGGCTGGCCGAGAACACCGGTGCCACCGCCGCCGATGACGATCTTGGTGGGCTGCTCGCCGGTGCCGACGTGTTCGTCGGCGTCAGCGCGCCGGACCTGCTCGACGCCGAGGACGTCTCCCGGATGGCGAAGAACGCGGTGGTGTTCGCGCTCGCCAACCCGGATCCGGAGATTCCGCGCGAGGTGGCATCCGAACACGCGGCCGTGGTCGCGACGGGCAGCAGCGAGGACCCGAACCAGATCAACAACGCGCTGGTGTTCCCGGGACTGCTGCGCGGGCTCGTCGACGGCTCGGCGAGGAACCTGACCCCCGAGATGGAACTGCGCGCGGCCGACGCGATAGCGGGCCTCGTCCCGGAGGACGAACTCACCGCGGACCATATCGTTCCGGACATCTTCGACGAGCGCCTGGTGCCCGCGGTCGCGTCCTCGGTCGCCGACCCGGGGTGACGCGCGCCAGAGCGGTCGATCGACCGTCCTGACCGGCCCGATCGATCCGCAAGGACCGGCTGCGCTCCGCGTTCATCGACTGTGGATCGTGTTTCGCACCCGGGCAGGTGACGGGGACCCGCCCGAACTGTCGCAGTTCGTGGGTTCGGTGCCGTTCCCCGCCGTGGGGCGACGACGGTGACCATCGGTGTGGAACGTCGCGCCCTGTCGTGAGACCTACCGACAGGCGGTCCCCCTGCGTGTCTGATCGGGTTGTTGTACCACGAAAGTGCAGGTCAGGGGCGGTTATGGTGCGGGCGATCGGGTACGCGCCGGATACATGGATGTCTGTCGATGATCATGTTCCTGCCAGTGCGGCCGACCGGGGGACCAGATGGCTGACCGGAAACGGGACCGACCCGCACACGTGCGCGTCGGCCGACTCTCGCGAGCTGGCCGCGAGGAATCCAGCCCGCAGCACGGGCAACGGGGGCACTGAGATCCGGCGCGACACGGCGGCGGTGTCAGGGGAGGGCTGTGGCTCATGAACAACTCCACGAAGATCGCGATCGCGGTCGTCGGTGGCTACGTCCTGGGGAGGCGCCACAAGGCGCGGATGGCCATCGTCCTCGGCACGTGGCTGGTCGGGAAGCGACTGAACCTCGATGTGAAGAAACTCGGGCGGGAGGCCCTGGAACAGCTGGGCTCCAACGCCGAGATCGTCAAGCTGGGCGGCACGGTCCGCGACGAACTGCTCCAGGCCGCGAAGGGGGCGGCGATGACGGCGGTGACCGGCCGGCTGGAGGGGCTGTCCGACCGGCTGCACGAGAGGACCGCCAGTCTGTCCGGTGAGGGCGTGGACTCCCGGGACGAGGACAGCGACGACGAGGACAGCGACGACGAGGACAGCGACGACCAGGACAGGGACGACGAGGGCGGGGACGACACGGGCGGCGACGACGAGCCGCGCGACGCCGACGATTCGGCGGACGAGAACGAGGACGAGGCGCCGAAGCCCAAGCCTCGGGCCCGTCGTTCCCGGCGTGCGCCGCGTGACGAGGATGCCGACAGCGAGGACGGGGACACCGACGAGGAGTCGGCGGAGGAGAAGCCCAAGCCGGCGAAGAAGGCCGCGTCGCGCCGCCGTACCGCCTCCGACGACGAGAAGCCGCGCACGCCGCGTCGCAGGTCGTCCACGTCCGGTGCCCGCCAGGCCGAGCGGCCCGCCCGTCCTGCCCGCCCGTCACGCTCCCGGTCGTCGAGCCGGGGCAGCGGTACGGACCGGTAGCGGGCAGACGCCAAGGAGGACGACATGGCAGACAAGACGACCGGCCTGAGCGACGTACTCGGCCGGGTACGGGACACCGCGGCGAAGAACCCCGCCACGGAGCGGCTGCTCAAGGAACTGGAGGGTTACCTGGGCGCGCAGGCGAAACGCGCGGTCGGCGCCGTCGGTGGCAAGGTCGGCGACACGACGAAGAAGCTCGGTGACGTCGCCGACGGCAAGGCAGACCTGGGCGGCGTTCTCGGCGGCGCGGCCAAGGAGGTTTCCGACGGCGCCGGCCCCGTCAAGGCCGTGGCCAAGGCCGGCGCGAAGAAGGTCGGCGAGAAGGCGAAGTCGTTGGTCAAGGGCGGCAGCTCCGGCGGTGACGGCAAGAAGTCGATGAACATCATCGAGGACATCAACGTGGGTGTGCCGGTCCGGACTGCGTACGACCAGTGGAGCATGGTCAAGGACATCTCCAAGTGGTCGAAGGGTACCCAGAGCGTCAACCAGGACGACGAGGTCAAGTCCAGTTGGAAGGCGAAGATCGCCTTCTCCACGCGGAACTGGAACGCGACCATCACGGAGATGGTCCCGGACCAGCGGATCGCCTGGACCTCGGAGGGTCCGAAGGGAACCGTGAACGGCGCGGTGACCTTCCATCCGTTGGGCGACCGGCTCACCAAGGTCCTGCTGGTGCTGGAGTACTTCCCGGGTGGCTTCTTCGAGAAGACCGCGAACCTGTGGCGGGCACAGGGCCGCAGGGCCCGACTGGACCTGAAGATGTTCCGCCGCTTCGTGATGACCAACCCGGACGCCGGCGAGGAGGGTTGGCGCGGCGAGATCCGGGACGGCGAGGTGGTGAAGAGCCACGAGGACGCGGTCGCGGAGGAAGAGGACCGTGACGACGACGACCGCGACGACGACCGTGAGCCGCGCGACGAGGACGACGAGTACGACGACGAAGACGACGAGTACGACGACGAGTACGACGACGAGGACGAAGACGACGAAGACGAGGAGGAGGATGAGGACGACGAGGAGGAGCCCGCGCGCGGTTCCCGGAGCGGACGCCGGGCCCGCAGCAGGGCATGAGCCGTGCCGGCGCAGCAATGTCGGCGGTTACCTCGCGGGACCGCGGGTCGATGTCGTGGCTCGGCTCGCGGGACCAGTGGGTCAGCCGGCGCGCAGGGTCAGCTCGCTGATCTCGCTCGGCGCGAAGACCCGCAGCGGCGGGCCCCAGAAACCGGTGCCGCGACTGGTGTAGAGCTGGGTGCGTTCGCCGTGCCGGGTCAGGCCGAACACGGACGGCTGGTCGAGCCGGACCAGCAGATGGAACGGCCAGATCTGGCCGCCGTGCGTGTGCCCGGAGAGCTGCAGGTCCACGCCGTGCCGTACGGCGTCGTCGATCTGCTTGGGCTGGTGCGCGAGCAGCAGCACCGGTAGGTCCTCGTCGGCGCCGGCCAGCGCGGCGGCGTGGTCGGCGCGGTGCCCGGGCCGGCCCGACGCCGCGGCGGTGATGTCGTCGACGCCCGCCACGACGAGGCTGGCGCCGTCGCGTTCCACCACGATGTGCCGGTTGTGCAGCGTCTCCCAGCCGAGGCTGCGCATGTGGTCGAGCCAGCCCTGCGCCTCGCTGAAGTACTCGTGGTTGCCCGTCACGTACGTGCGGGCCAGCTTCGCCCGGACGGTGCCGAGCGGGGCGGCCTGCGCGAGCCGCTCGGACACGGTGCCGTCGGCAATGTCGCCGGTGTGACACACGATGTCGGGATCCAGGTCGTTGACGACGTCGATGACGCGGGCGGACCAGCGGGCCCGGTCGATCGGCCCGTAGTGGGTGTCGGTCAGCAGGACGACGCGGACGCCGTCGAGTCCGGCGCCCAGCCGGGGAATGGTGACCTCGACGCGCCGGACCCGCGGCACGCGCATCGCCTCCACGGCGCCCCAGAGCACCAGGACGAGCGAGACGGCGACCGCCACGGCTGCCACGACGCGCGAGCGCACCGGATCGTCGACGCCGGCCAGCAGCAGCGGCAGTCGCAGCACGTTGCCCAGTACCGCCCAGGTGAACAGCACCCAGATCACGCCGAGGACCGTGTCGCCGGTGCGGGCCGCCCAGTCGAGTCGGCGACCGCCGTGGCCGAGGAACATGAGCACCGGAAACGCGACCAGCGCGGCGACGAACACGACCGTGCCGACGACCACCACGGACGTGGGCCAGTGTGCGCCGGCCAGGACGAGCGTCCACCACGGCACACCGAACAGCAGCGCCAGGGCGGCGGTGACGGTCAGGCCGAACAGTAACGGTCGCAGGGATCGCCTCGCGGGTGTCTCCCGCACCTCTTCGCCTACTGACACCTGGCTGCACCCTCCGGTCGCATCGGTTGATGCAGCATGACACGTCCGCCGTACCGCCGACCACAGCCCGCCGACCGCGGTCGGGATCGACCCGGTACCGGCCGGTCTGTACCACTGATCGGCCGGTTGACCGAACTGTCCTCCGCACGGAGGGTCCGGTCGCGCGGGCGCCGCCGGTCGGTCGTACCGCGCCGGTGCGGCCGGGCCGCGCACGGTGTCGAGGCGTCGTACGGGTCCCGCGGCTCAGGTCCGTGCCC
>JBAUUM010000526.1:0-4402 GCA_049582705.1 Actinocatenispora sp. | reverse complement strand
CGTACCGCGCGGTGATCTGCGCCGGCGTGGCCGGCGGCCTGCCCGGCCGGGCCAAGATCGGCGACGTGGTGGTGGCGACCGCCAGCGTCTCGCCCGAGCTCGGCGCGGAGGCACCGGAGGGCTTCCTGTCCATCGACGACCTGGGCTTCGGCACCGCCACGCTGGCCGCCGACCCGGCGCTGTTCCGGGTGCCCGGCGCCCCTACCGGGCAGATCCTCACCGTGAGCACGGCCACCGGCACGGCGGCCCGGGCCGAGGCGTTCGCCGCCCGGTACCCCGACGCGCTGGCCGAGGCGATGGAGGGCTTCGGCGTGGCGACCGCCGCGGACGACGCGGGCGTACCGTTCGCCGAGGTCCGGGCGATCTCGAACGCCGTCGGCCCACGGGACATGTCGGCCTGGCGGCTGGCCGAGGCGTTCGCCGCGCTCACCGCCGCCTTCACGCCCCGGGAGCCCCGATGAGCCTCTCGCTCGCCTTCTCACCGTGCCCGAACGACACGTTCGTCTTCCACGCCCTGACCCACGGGCTGGTACCGGGCGCGCCCGACTTCGACGTCACGTACGCCGACGTGGACGTCACCAACACCGCCGCCGAACAGGGCCGGTACGACCTGGTCAAGGTCAGCTACGCGGCGCTGCCGTGGCTCGCCGACCGGTACACGCTGCTGCCCTGCGGCGGCGCGCTGGGCCGGGGCTGCGGACCGCTGGTACTCACCGCGGGCGGGACCGACCCGGCGGCGCTGCGCGGAGCGACGGTCGCGGTGCCCGGCGAGCGGACCACCGCGTACCTGCTCTTCCGCCTCTGGTCGGCCGGGTTCGCGCCGGGCCGGATCGAGGTCGTGCCGTTCGAGAAGATCATGCCGGGCGTGGCCGAGGGCCGGTACGACGCCGGCCTGGTGATCCACGAGGCCCGGTTCACCTACCAGCGGCACGGCCTGACCGCGCTGGCGGACCTCGGCGAATGGTGGGAGGGCACGACCGGCCTGCCGATCCCCCTCGGCGCGATCCTGGCCCGCCGCGACGCGGTCGACCCGGCCGCCGCGACGGAATGGGTACGGGCCTCGGTACGGCACGCCTGGGCACATCCGGACGCCAGCGCGGAGTACGTGCTGGCGCACGCGCAGGAGATGGAGCCGGAGGTCGTCCGGCAGCACATCGGCCTGTACGTGAACGACTTCACCGGCAACCTGGGCGAGGAGGGGTACGCCGCGGTGGACACCCTGCTCTCCCGCGCGGCCGACGCGGGCCTGGTGCCACCGCTGCCGGCCCCGCTGCGCTGACCGCCCCGCCCCAACTCCCCCTGGCGGGCATCTCCACCGAGGTGTGCGGGGGTCAGGTCTCCAGTTCGCCGGCCACCGCGTGCACCAGTTCGGCGATCTTGGCCACCGACTTCCGGTCCGGGTAGCGGCCACGCCGCAGCTCGGGCTGGACCTTGGCCTCCAGCACCTTGATCATGTCCTCGATGAGTCCGTGCAGTTCCTCCGGCGGCCGGCGACGCAGCTCGGACAGCGACGGCGGAGCGTCGAGCAGCCGTACCGACAGGGCCTGCTGGCCCTTGCGGCTCTCCACCACGCCGAACTCGACCCGCTGGCCCGGTTTGAGCGCCGTCGTGCCGGCCGGCAGCGCGGCCTTGTGGACGAACACGTCGCCACCCTCGTCGCCGGTCAGGAAGCCGAAGCCCTTGTCGGTGTCGTACCACTTGACTCGCCCGGTGGGCACTGCGTACCTCGTATCGTTCAGAAGAGCACGGACAGACGCGGGGGCGGCACACGCGCCGCCCCCCACCCAGATTATCCGTCCGTCGCACGAACCCGCCAGGTAACTTCCGGCCGGCGGTCGGTGACGATCATGAACGCAGGTCAGCGGTACCGGCCCGGCTCGGCGAGCAGTTCGTTCATCGCACCGGACCGGAATCCGCGCGCGTCGACCGTGACGGTCGGGAAGCCGTCGAGCGCCTCGGCCAGTCCCGGATGCGCGGCCACGGCGGGCACCAGTTCCGGGTCGACCTCGACCCTGGCGCCCTGCTCGCCGAGGTCGCGGACCCGCAGGTTGCGTACCGGGATGCCGGCGTCGGTCAGCGCCGCGCGCAGCGTCGCCTCGGCGCGCTCCACCCGGCGCAGCCGGTCCGTGTCGATCTGGATGCCGTACGCGATCCGGCTGGACAGGCAGGCCGCCGCCGGCTTGTCCCACGTGCACAGTTCCATCTCGCGGGAGACGTGCCGGATCTGCCCCTTGGTGAGCCCCGCGTCCCGCAGCGGCGTCACCGCGCCCCGCTCGTGCGCCGCGCGGATCCCCGGACGGAAGCCGGCCACCGCGTCGTCGGCATTGGTGCCCGTCGCGATGTGCGGCATCGCCAGCTCCTCGGCCAGCGGCAGGAGCGTGTCGAGCAGTTCCGCCTTGCAGAAGTAGCACCGGTCGCCGGCGTTCGCCCGGTAGCCGTCCCGGCTCATCTCGTCGGTGCCGGGTGTCAGGTGCCGCACCCCGAGCGCGTCGGCGAAGTCGGCGGCGACGGACAGCTCCGCGGCGGGCAGGCTGGGCGACACGGCGGTCGCCGCGACAACCCGGTCGGGGCCGAGCACCCGCGCCGCCCGGGCCAGCAGGAACGCCGAGTCGGCGCCGCCGGAGAAGGCGACCAGCAGGCTGCCCAGCTCGGTGAGCCGGCGGTCCAGCGCGGCGAGCCGGCGGGCACGCAGCAGTTCGTCGAGGTACTCGGGGAAGCCGGTCAGGTCGGGCAGCACGATGTCCGCGCCCGCCTCCGCCAGTTCGTCCGCCGGTACTCCGCCGGTGGCGACGGCGACCGTCGTCACGCCCGCCGCGCGTCCGGCCAGCACGTCGGCGGTGTGGTCACCGACGTACACCGTGGCGTCGTGCTCCCGCAGCGCCCGGGTCTTGCCGTCGGCCCAGGCCAGGCCGACCAGGTCGGCGACGTCGAAGCCGACCGCGGCCAGGTGCAGCCGGGCCGAGTCGGGATGCTTGGCGGTGATCACCACAGCGGTACCGTGCTGCGCCCGCACGGCGGCCAGCGCCTCGGCGGCGCCGGGAAGCGGCGAACATGCCTCTATGGCGTGCGTCAGGTACAGCTCGCGGTAGCGCGCCGCCACGGCCGGCACCTCGTCGACCGGGAACCACTTCGCCAGCTCGGTCTCCAGCGGCGGCCCGAGGCGGCTGACCACCGCGTCCAGGTCGACCGGCACCCCGGTCTCGGCGGACAGCGCCGCGAACGTGGCGCGGATGCCGGGTCGGGTGTCGAGCAGCGTCATGTCCAGGTCGAACCCGACAACCAGGGGCGGAAGGGGCGCGGCGGCGGGTTCACTCATGGTCCCGAGCCTAGCGACGGTCCCGGGCCGGGCAGGCAGCCTGTGGCAGGTACCACCGCTGGTCGCACCGTCCTACGCCACCGGTGACGGCATGATGAACCGTCCGGAACGACGGGGCACCGGGCCCGCGACGGTCCGATGTCGGCCGTGCGACGCCGTGCTGCCGGAAGCGGCGAACCGGACCTAGGCGTGCCTGTCGGCTTCGCCGGACTCGTCGTTGCCGTCGGGCAGCTGGTAGACGATCTGGTCCACGGGCAGCGGGAACGTGATGTCCTCACCGAACGGCGACGCCGCGCCCGGACGGTCGAACAGCATCTCGCTCACCGGCAGGTGACCCGGCTTCACCACGTGGCCACGCGGCCGGTCGGCCGAGTCGACGGACTCCGCAGCCTGACCCGACCGCGCCGAGCCGGTACGAGCTTCCGCCATCTCTCCTCCTCAGGACCGTGGATTCTCCAAGTCTCGCACACCGCCGGTCGGCCCCCGGCGGAGCCTGGCGCCGTCTGCTCCGCCCCCCGGTACGGCCCGGCGGCGGTGCGATCCCGCGGGCCGGCAGGAGGTCGGCGAGGGCGGGGCGGGCGGCGGGCACCCCCGCCATCCGGGACGGGGCCGGGAATCGTCGGCGTCAGACGTTAACGTTGCAAGACGATGCCCACACGTCTTGTCGACCAGTTGCGACGGTTCACCGACGCCCAGCTCACCGAGCTGCTCGCGGCCCGGCCGGACCTGGCCGTGCCGGTACCCGGTGATCTTCCGGCGCTGGCCGCGCGGATCAGTTCCCGGCTGTCGTTGGCCCGTGCCCTGGAAGGGCTCGACCGCTTCACCCTGGAGATCCTCGACGGGGTACGCCTCGCCGCGGACGGTTCCGACCACACCACGCTCACCGAGATCCAGAAGCTGGCCGCCCAGGTGCCGGCGACCCGGGTACGCGACGCCGTCGACCGGCTGCGGGCGCTGGTCGTCTGCTACGGGCCGGACGACGACCTGCACGTGACGCGCGGAGTCGGCGAGCTGTGCTCCCCGTACCCGGCCGGACTGGGCCGGCCCGCCGCCGAGCTCGACCCGTCCGCCGGCGCGCTGATGGCC
>JBAUUM010000525.1:0-5330 GCA_049582705.1 Actinocatenispora sp. | reverse complement strand
GCACGCGGCGGCGCAGGGCGCGGCGCGGCGCGAGGCACCGGATGCGGTGCCAGGCAACGGATCCGCACCTCCCGGCCCCGGGAGCGACTGCCGCACGGACGACCGGCCCCCGCCGCGGCGCGGCGTGCTGCGCCCGGCGGAGTACCGTGACCGCGGCCGGTCCCTCCCGGCCACGGCACGAGCGGGAGGTCGCACGCGTGAGCGTCGCACTGTTCACCCTGGGTGGCACCATCGCCATGGGCGGCGTCGACACCGACTCGCACGGCGGTGTGGTCGCCCGACTGTCCGGTGCCGAACTCACCGCGGCCGTCCCCGGGCTGGCGGACCTGGGCGCCGCGCTGGACGTCCGCGACGTGCACGCCGTGCCCTCCGCGAACCTGACGTTCGCGGACGTGACCGGGATCGTGGACGCCGCCGCCGACGCGGTCGACGCCGGAGCCGACGGTGTCGTCGTCACGCAGGGCACCGACACCCTGGAGGAGACCGCGTTCCTGGTCGACCTCGTCTGGTCGCGCCCCGAGCCGTTCGTGCTCACCGGGGCGATGCGCAACCCGACGCTCGCCGGCCCGGACGGCCCGGCCAACCTGCTCGCTGCCGCCCGCACGGCGGCGTCCGGGGCGGCCCGGTCGGTCGGCGCGCTCGTAGCCTTCAACGACGAGATCCACGCCGCCCGGTGGGTACGCAAGACGCACAGTACGAGCACCGCGACGTTCGTGTCACCGAACGTCGGACCCCTCGGACACGTCATCGAAGGGCAGGTCCGGCTGCTGACACGCCCGGCCCTGCGCCCGGCGCTGCCGGCCCGCCCCACCACCGCCGGCCTCGCGACGGCCCGGGTCGCGCTCTACACGGTCAGCCTCGACGACGACGGCGTGCTGCTCGACCGGGTCGCGGACACCCACCAGGGTCTGGTCGTCGCGGCCTTCGGTGTCGGTCACGTGCCGGCCGCGTTGGCCCCGATCCTCGGCGGCCTCGCCGAACGGATGCCGGTCGTGCTGGCGTCCCGGACCGGCGCCGGCTCGGTGCTGCGGCAGACGTACGGCGCGGTCGGGTCGGAGACCGACCTGCAGCGTCGCGGCCTGATCAACGCGGGTCTGCTGGACCCGTACAAGGCGAGGATCCTGCTCCGGCTACTGCTCGCCGCGGGCGAGGACGGCGACACGATCGCCGCGGCGTTCGCCCGGTACCGCTGATCTCTACGGCGACGAGCGGCGCACGTCGGTCGACCACGGCGGCGGTTCTTACGACAGAGCGTGACCTGCCGAGCAGGAGCGACGCCGAGTGATGGAGAACACGCGACATCGCGGGCACAGTGGCATCGCAGGAGGTTTCACGGCACTCTGGATCGGGTAGCTGTCGTCAGGGTGTCACCTGGCAACAGCTCTCTGATCAGAACAATCACCGGAACACGAGTCCAATGGCGTCACAGATCGTTAGGGACGAGTGTGACCTCCGCCCCGCCCGCCGGGCCGGGAGGAGGCTTGCGTTGGGATGATGTCCTACTCTACGTAGGGCCAGTACGGCCATGACAGGACAGGCCGGCGCGGGGAAGGGGCCGGCGTGCACGACGTCGGGACGACGCGGCGACTGTCCATGACCACGGGAGGCAACCGGCGGGTGAGTCCGGCAACGGGGTTTCCGCGGCTGCGAGACTTGGCCGCGCGCGCGAAGCAGAGGTCGGGCCCGGCACGGGTGCGGCCCACCGGGTGGTGGTTCGACCTCATCCTGGTGGCGATCTTCGCCGCGATCACCATCGCACTGGTCAAGGACCACCTGCTGGGTCTGGACAACGCCGCCCTGCAATGGTCCGACAACCACCGCAACGCACTGAGCTGGTGGACCGGCTACTGGCTGAGCTGCCTCGGCCAGGGTGGTCCGCTGACCTACGGCACCCTCGGCGTGGCCGTCTTCCTGGCCTGGCGGCGTAAGACCGTCCGGCCGGTGCTGGTGCCGGTCGCCGCGTTCATGTTGACCTACCTGATCGTCGGACCGATCAAGGTGTGGAGCAACCGCGCGGTCCCGCACCACGGACCGATCGAGATGTTCGCCCACCCGAGCGGTCCGTACAGCATGGCGTACCCGTCCGGTCACACAGCGAACGCGATCGTCTGGTACGGCGCGCTGATGCTGCTGATCGGGCCGTACCTGCCGCGGATGATCTACTGGCTGGTCCGCTTCGCCGCGCCGCTCACCGTGGCCACCGCGATGGTCTACATCGACTACCACTGGCTGACCGACGTGGTCGCCGCGCTGCCGCTGGGACTCTTCCTGAGCCGGATGCTCTACCGCATCCCGTTCGACACGATCCAGCTGCCACCGTGGAGTCGCAGGTCGCCCGAGCCCGTGCTGGACGATCCACGGCGCCCGCAGCCGATGCTGCCGAGCACGTGGCCGACGGTGCCGCAGGTGGCTCCCGTCAACGGTCAACACCCGGCCCCGCTGCTGACCCGGATCTGGTCGGGCGGTGACCCGGCCGGCATTCCGGATCGGCAGGACCGGTCGGTACGACGCCTGGCGGAGCACCACGACGTGTCGCACCGGCGTCGGCCGGCGCCGGTCGGGTCGAGCGGCCGGCAGGGCCGGTTCATCCGGGACCGGGGCACTCCGGCCCGCACCGTGCGGGGGCATGACGACCAGGAGTGACCGTGGTCGGATTGTCGTGGCCACACCGGGCCGCAGCGCCGTAGCGTGGATCAGGTGACGACACCCTCCGCACCCACCGAGCTGGCACGCACCCTGGGCGAGTTGCGTGCCAGCGGGCACCGGCACCGCACGATCCGCATCGAGATCCGCGAGAACCTGCTGGCCATGCTGCGGGCCGGCAGGCCCGTCTGGCCGGGCATCGTCGGCTTCGACACCACGGTCCTCCCCCAGCTCGAGCGGGCGCTGCTCGCCGGGCACGACGTCGTCCTGCTCGGCGAACGGGGCCAGGGCAAGACCCGCCTGCTGCGCAGCCTGACCGACCTACTGGACGAGTGGACCCCGGTCATCGACGGGGCCGAACTCGGCGAGCATCCGTACGAGCCGATCACGCCGGCCTCGCGGCGCCGCGCGGCCGAACTCGGTGACGACCTGCCGGTGAGCTGGCGACACCGCTCGCTGCGTTACACCGAGAAGCTCGCCACCCCGGACACCAGCGTCGCCGACCTGGTCGGCGACGTGGACCCGGTGAAGGTGGCGCAGGGCCGCAGCCTCGGCGACCCCGAGACCATCCACTACGGCCTGGTCCCGCGCGGGCACCGCGGCATCGTCGCCATCAACGAGCTGCCTGACCTGGCCGAACGCATCCAGGTGTCGCTGCTCAACGTGATGGAGGAACGCGACATCCAGATCCGCGGCTACGCCCTGCGGCTGCCGTTGGACGTGCTGCTGGTCGGCAGCGCCAATCCGGACGACTACACCAACCGCGGTCGGATCATCACGCCGCTCAAGGACCGGTTCGGCGCCGAGATCCGCACCCACTACCCGCTGGACATCGCCGACGAGATCACCATGGTGCGGCAGGAAGCGGTCCTCGCCGCCGAGGTGCCGGACGTGCTCCTGGAGGTCCTGGCCCGGCTCAGCCGGCACCTGCGGGACTCGTCCGCGATCGACCAGCGGTCCGGGGTGTCGGCCCGGTTCGCGATCGCCGCCGCCGAGACGGTGGCCGCGGCTGCGCTGCGGCGTGCCGCGCTGACCGGTGAGGATCCGCCCGTCGCCCGTCCCGTCGACCTGTCCACCGTGCCCTCCGTACTGCGCGGGAAGCTGGAGTTCGAGCCCGGCGAGGAGGGGCGCGAGGACGAGGTCCTGCACTACCTGCTGCGCCGCTCGGTCGCCGAGACCGGTTCGGCCCGGCTCGCCGGGCTGGATCTGGCTCCGCTGGCCGACGCGGTGTGCGACGGCCACCAGGTGCTGACCGGCGACCGGGTACCGGCCGGCGAGGTGCTCGCCGCACTGCCCACCCTCGCCGTACTCGACGAGCTCGCCGGCCGCTGCGGGCTCGACGTGTCCGCCACCACCGGGCAGCGGGCCGCCGCGATCGAGCTGGCGCTCGAACAGCTGCACCTGACCCGCCGGTTGGGCAAGGAGCAGACCGAGGGCGACCCGGACACGGTGGTGTACGGGGCATGACGACAACCGGTGGGCAGGTGGGTCGATGACCTCCTCGGGTGACAGCTACCGGTACGGCAGGTGGCGCGGCGGTCCGGACCCGCTGGAGCCGCCGTTCGACCCGAGCGCGGCCCTCGACGAAATCAGCGAGGACGTACTGGCCGGCACCTCGCCGCAGGCGGCGCTGCGTGAGCTGCTCCGCCGCGGCCTCGGCGACCGGACCGGGCTGGACGAGCTGGCCCGGCAGGTCTGGGAGCGTCGCCGGGAACTGCGCGACCGCTACCGGCTGGACGGCACCCTCGACGAGGTGCGCCGGCTCCTGACCCGCGCGTTGGAGTCGGAACGTTCGGCGCTGGCCGGCGAGACCGGCGACGACGCCCGGTTCCGGGAACTGCAGCTCGACACCCTGCCGGCGGATCCGGCCGGCGCGGTCAGCGAGCTGTCCGGCTACGACTGGCGCAGTGCCGAGGCGGCCGACGCGTACGAGGAGATCCGCCGGCTGCTCGGCCGGGAGCTGCTGGACCAGCGGTTCACCGGCATGCGCGACGCGATGCGCAAGGTGACGCCCCGCGACGTCGCCCGCGTGCAGCGGATGCTCGCCGATCTCAACGACCTGCTCGACGCCCGGGCACGACAGGCACCGGATCTCGCCGCACGGTTCGCCCGGTTCATGCGCGCGCACGGCGACTTCTTCCCGGAACAGCCCTCGACGGTCGACGACCTGATCGACCTGCTGGCCGACCGCTCCGCCGCCGCCGCGAGGCTGTTCAACTCGCTGTCCAGCGAGCAGCGCGCCGAGCTGATGGAGCTGTCCCGGCAGGCGTTCGGCGACGCCAAGCTGTCCGCCACGCTGGCCGAACTGGACGCCCGGCTGCGCGAGCTGCGACCGGACGCGGACTGGTCCGGCGGGGAGAGCTTCCGTGGCGACGAGCCGCTGGGGCTCGGCCCGGCGAGTCAGGCGATGGGACAGCTGGCCGAGCTGGACGCACTCGCCGAGCAGCTCTCCCAGTCGTACCCGGGCGCCCGGCTGGAGGACATCGACCTGGCCGCCCTGGAACGGCAGCTGGGCGAGCGGTCGGTGACCGACGCGCGTCGGCTGGCGGAGCTGGAACGACAGCTGCGCGACAGCGGCCTGTTCGACCGGGCGGCGGGGGGCGCGCTGCGCTTGTCCCCACGGGCGCTGCGCCGACTGGGCACGACCGCCCTGCGCGACGTCGCCGAGCGGCTCCGCGGGCGACAGG
>JBAUUM010000524.1:0-10518 GCA_049582705.1 Actinocatenispora sp. | reverse complement strand
GTCCACGCGGCGGCACCGACCAGGGCCGGCGCCGTGCGAACCGGACAGGGCCGACGCCGCGCGAACCGACTGGTGCGGTGCCGGGGTGCTACAGCTCGGTCTCCAGTACGACCTCGTGCGGTTGCAGGCCGTGCCGCCGGTAGAACCGGATCGCCGACTCGTTGCTGGCGTACGCGGTGACCGACGCGCGCTTCGCGTCGCGCCGGCGTGCCCAGTCGAGGAACCCTTGCACCAACAGCGATCCGAGGCCCGAGCCGCGGTGCTGGGGCCGCACGTACATGGCCCGCAGCTCGGCCACCGGCACCGGCCGGAACGCGCTCGGCGCCTGCAGTACGCCGCTCAGGTGGCCGACGATCGCGCCGTCGTGGTCGGCCAGCAGCACCAACCGGTCGTCGGCGTCGAGGTTCGCCGCGTACAGGTCCCGGTGCCGCCGGGGAAAGTCGGTGTCGACGTCCGGGTCGCGGGTGCCGGCGTCCTCCGCGAACAGCGCGGCGCTGGACTCCAGGTAGCCGGGCAGGTCGTCCATCGTGGCGATGCGGATCGTGGCGGTACGCGACTCGGTCACGTCCCGAGGTTAGCCCGCCGGCGGTCGCTCGCGGACAGAGCGGGAGCGCCCCGGCGCCGCCCCTGACGGCCAGCGAGTGGACTGTCGGAAATGCAGTGCTTCGAGCAAATTTGGCAAATGACGTGAACCGTCGGCGCTGTGTGCCGTTCACGGCGCAGATGCCAGTACGGTGGGTGACGTCCTCAGAGGGGATATGGGTTCGGATCCGCAGCACAGGGGCATGCCGTCCGGAAGTCGGCCCCACCACACAGGTGGGGCCGGCTTCGCACCTGCGGAGCCCAGGGGCCGAAATCGCGTTTCGCGCGGCGCCGTCGTGGGCTAGGGTCCGGCGGCAGCGAGCAACCCACGAGGAGCTGAGACATGCCCGGCCGTTCCAGCACGCGTTGACCTTGTAGGCCGTGATCGGCCTGTCATCGCGTGCTGCCCTTGATGTTGCGGCACAGCGAGCTTCTTCCTGCCCGAATCACAGGCGTACCTGGTGTGCGCCGGATGACGGGCCTCGTCGTCGGCAACCCAAGGGGTCCTCGTGCCGTCCGCTTCCTCTGCTACATCCGTGTCCAGTCGAGCTGTTCCGCCGAGCCTGTGGCGGGATCGCGACTTCCGCAGACTCTGGGTGGGCCAGACGGCCTCCCAACTCGGTGAACACACCACTCTGATCGTTCTCCCGCTCTTCGCCGTACTGACGCTGCACGCCGGCGCTGGCGAGCTGGGCGTCCTGCGCGCGCTGGGGCAGGCACCGCTCCTGGTGCTCTCGCTCTTCGTCGGCGCGTGGGTGGACCGGTGGCGGACCCGCACCGTGATGGTGCTGGCAGATGCCGGCCGGGCCCTGGCACTGTGCGCCGCCGCCGTGGCCGGCCTCCTCGGCTGGTTCGGCCTGGCGGCGCTGCTCGTGGTCGCCGTCGCCGTCGGGACCCTGTCCGTGTTCTTCGACGTGGCCTACCAGGCGTCGCTCGTACGACTGGTACGACGCGATCAGTTGCTGCAGGGCAACAGCGCGCTCGAGGGCAGCCGGTCCGCGGCACAGATCGGCGCTCCCGCTCTCGGCGGTGCGTTGGTGTCACTGCTGTCGACGCCGATCGCTGCCGCCTCCAGCGCGGTGTTCTTCGCGCTGTCGTTCCTGTCGATCCGGCGGATCCGTCGCGCCGAATCGCTTCCGGAGCGCGCAGAACGTCCCGCCCGGGTGTGGCGACGGATCCACGAGGGCCTCCGCTTCGTCGTCCGCGACACATCGCTGCGGGCCGTGTGCCTGGCCTCGGCCGCCTTCCAGTTCTCCTTCGCGGCCATGATGACCGTGTACCTGCTCTTCCTGCCGCGGGAGCTGCACCTGTCGGGCGCCGTCGTCGGGCTGGCGCTCGCGGCGACCGGACCGGGCGCCCTCCTGGGTTCGCTGCTGGCCGCCCGCCTGCCGCGCCGGTTCGGTCACGGCGCGGTGCTGGTGTGCGCGGCGGTACTCGGCGACGGCGTGTTCCTCGGCGTACCCGCGCTGCACGGCTCGTCGGCGGTGACGGTGTCCGCGTTGCTGGCGGCCAACGTCGTGTTCGGGACCGCCGGCCAGTTGGTGAACGTCACGGTCATGGCCGTACGGCAGGCCCTTACTCCGGACGGGATGCAGGGCCGCGTGGCCGCGACCATCACCTGGGTCGGCATGGGGTCGACCCCGCTGGGTTCCCTGGTCGGCGGAATTCTCGCGCAGGAGTGGGGGCTGCGCACCGGTCTCCTGGTGACGGCCGCGGGGATGCTGTTGTCCCCGGTGGTGATGCTGCTGTCCCCGCTGGCACGTCTGGGACGCACGCTTCCGGCCGTGCAGGACGCGCCGCCCGAGGCCGCCCACCAGGTGACCTCGTGAGGTTCGCCGCAGCGCGCGGGTGACGGCGCGGTCCCGTTACGCCGCCGAGGTGTCCGGTACGACGAAGGTCTCGTTGCCACGGGGCACCCCGGCGCGGGGACCATCCGGCGTGCCGTACCCGTCGAAGCTGAACGGCCGACCGGCGGCGAACGCCACCCGCGGGTGGTCCATCAGCTGCAGATGCAGGTGCGGCTCGGTGGAGTTGCCGGAGTTGCCGCAGGACGCCAGCTGCTGGCCGGCGGTGACCCGCTGGCCGGGCCGGACCAGTACCGAACCACGCCGCAGGTGGGCGAGGGCCGCGTACACGCCGGGCGCCAGTTCGACGACCACGTGGTTGCCGAGGATCCGGTTCGGGCCGGTCAGCTCGCGGAACATGCCCTCGACGATCACGTAGAACATCGCGGGCAGCGAGTTGCGGCTCCAGTGGTCCCGCTCGCGGTCGTGCACGCGTACCACGACGCCGTCACCCGGGGACCGGATCGGCCGGCCGAACGCGGGGAAGTCCTGGGGCCGTCGGGTCAGCGGCCAGAGCCAGGCGAACTTCGGGCGCGGCCGGTCCTCCGGGTCGTGCACCACGTCGATGGCGTACGTCTGGCCGTACGCGTGCAGGCCGTGGCTCGGCACCCGGCTGGCCGGACTGTTGATCGCCACCCAGCGACCGGTCACCGGCGGGGTGATCGTCACGGGCTCCGCGCGCAGCGTGCCGACCCGCAGGTACAGGGCGAAGCCCAGCACCAGTCCGGCGACTCCCACCCAGACCAGCGCGGCGGCGCCGCTGACACCGCCGAGGTGCTCCAGCGCGAGTCCGGCCAGCAGCACCAGCATTGCCGTCCAGAACACCGGCATCCTCGCTCGGGCACAGACGATGGCGAAACGGTGGTGCGACACGGGTCTTCTCCCCTCGCTGGCGTCCGTCGCGCTCCGGTCCGGGACGGCGACGGTGGATCGGGAACCGACGCGACTCAGCGCTGAGCCGCGGCGATCACGATGAGCAGGGCCACGATGCGGGTCGCCGGCACCTCGAACTGGCCCCGACCGGCGGAGCGCAGCCAGCCGGCGGCGACGAGCTGGCGGAGGTGGTGGTAGATCTGTCCGCTGGTGCCGAGGCCCTCGATCTCCTGGAGTTTGCTGGCGGTCCGGGTGCCGCGCAGGATCTCGCGCAGCAACGTCAGCCGTACCGGCTGCCCGAGGGCGGCCAGCACGTCGGCGCCGAGGGTCCAGTCCGCGTCGAGCAGGGCCTCGACGTCGAAGCCCTGCTGCCAGGCGGCGGTCTCGCCCGGGGGCAGTCGGACGTCCCCGGTGAACAACACCTGGCTGGCGCCCTGGGCGCGGGTCCGCAGCCCGTCCAGTGCCCAGAACCGTTCCGCGTCGAGCGGGGCCGACGCGGTGTCCGCCCCGCTCGACGCGGTGTCGGCCACGCCCCCCTCGCCGCCACCCCCGTTGCCGGCGGCGAGACGCCGTTCGAGCCGTTCCACGCGAGCGGCCAGCTCCTCCAGCGTCGGACCCTTCGTGGCCATGGCGACGAGTCTACGGAATTACGTAACTATTGCAAGTGCGTACGCCATGATCCTTTCGGCCTCGACATGCGCCGCACAGACGGACGGTGCCCGCCCCCGAAACGGGAGCGGGCACCGGATGCCGACGAGCGTCAGCGACGTCGACCCGCCGACACGGCGAACCGGACGGCGAGCACGATCGCCGTGATGATCAGGACCGCGACGAGCAACAACACCACCAGATGCCACGGCCGCAGTGCGAACATCCCCGCGCCGCCGGCGAACACCCCCACCCCGCACAGCGCCAGCAGAACACCGACCACCGCCAGCAGCACCACCAGCGGGACCCGCGACGGCTTCGATCCGGCGCGACCCGTCGCCGGCGGAACCGGCGGAGTCAGCGCGGGAGCCGGCGGAGTCAACGGCAGCGACTCCTGGCCGACGATCTCGGCGGGCTCACCGAGCCGGTCCAGGACCGTACGGACGGTCGCCTCGTCGTCCGGCGTGCCGCTCTCCGCCCGCGCGACCGCGATGTGCTCGGCCAGTTCGGCGAGCAGTTCCGCGCGCCGCGACGGGGCCACACCCCGGCAGTCCGCCGCGCGTCCCACGTCGGCCAGGTAGGCGTCGATCAGGTGACTGACCTGTCCGGTTGTCATGAGCGGTCTCCTCTGATGTGTCGAGCCTCGGGGGTGTGGCGGGTGTCAGGAGGGTCCGGCCAGGAAATGGTCGACCGCCGCACGCACCCGACGCCAGTCGTCACTGAAGGCCGCGAGCGAGGTCCGGCCGGTCGCGGTGATCCGGTAGTAGCGGCGGGGCGGCCCGGACGGCGACTCGCCCCATCGGGTGTCCACCAGGCCCTGTCGGCGCAGTCGGCTGAGCAGCGGATAGATCGTGCCCTCGCTGATGACCATCCCGTCCACGGCGCCCAGCTCGCGCACGATCTGCACGCCGTAGCACTCCTGGTCGGCCAGCAGCGCCAACACGCAGTACGGCAGCAGCCCGCGCCGTACCTGCGTGCCGAAGTTACTGTCACCGTCAACATCCATGCGACACATGCTACTTGGCGACGCAAGGTACCTGCAACCACGAGTCCGTGGACGCGAAAAAGGCCCCGGCCGCAAGGGACCGGGGCCGAAAGCCTGAGTGCTACTTGACGCTGGCGGCGAATGCCTGCCACGCCACCGGATCGACTACGAGCGCGGGTCCTTCGGGGTCCTTGCTGTCCCGCACAGCGACGATCCCCGGCAGGTTCCGGGCCACTTCGACGCACGCGCCGTTGCCCGTACTGCGGCTGGATTTGCGCCACTCCGCACTGGCCAGATCGGTGCCGATCATTGTCTTAGCTCCCTCTCCGCATCGCGGATGCGCTGACGGGATTGATCTTCGTTGAGTGCCGCCGCGCGCAGATGTTCGAAGAGCATGGTACAGCTTTCGATGTCTTGCTCAGCTTCTGCGTAGAGGTCTCCGATGGGCGTATCCAGGTAAATGACGTCCTCTTCTCGCTTCGAAGGAAACGAGAGGATGAAGAAGGATCCGGTCATGCCCGGATGCGCTCCCAGCTCGTTGCCGACCACCTGAAGCGTCACGTTCGGCAGTCGCGAGACCTCATACAGGTGCTGGAGCTGCGCACGCATCACGTCCGGCCCGCCCGTTGGCCGACGCAATGCCGACTCGTCCACGATCGCCCACAGCGACAGAGCGTCGACGCCGTCCAGCCGCCCCTGCCGTTCGATGCGCACCTTGACCCGCTCCTCCAACTCGGAGTCCCGCAGTGTCGGCCGGACCATGCCGGCGATGACTGCGCGCGCGTATTCCGCGGTCTGCAACAGCCCAGGGACAACTAGCGGCTCATACGTGCGCAGCGCCTTGGCACTTGCTTCGAACGAGATGTACTCCAGATACTGCCCGCTCAAGGTGCCCGCGTACGGACTCCACCATCCCGTCCGCTCCGCGTCCCGTGACAGCTGCATGAAAGCAGCGCGATCCTCCCCGTCGATGCCGTACGCGTCGCACAGGGCCTTCACATACAAGGGCTTGATGCGGATCGAAGCCGTCTCGATCCGGGAAACGGTGCTCTTGCCGACACCGCAAGCAGCCTCGACCTGTTCGGTGGTCATATGCGCCTGTTCACGGTGCTTCTTCAGGATCGCCGCCAGCCTACGGCGGCGCAACGGGGTAGCCATGCCCGGCAGCCTACGCCGCCGCACACATACGCAGAGAAATCAAACCGGAGCGAGATATTGCGCTCCGGGATGCTGATGATGCAGACTAGATCATCTACCCGAGGTGTCCCTTCAGACACAAAGCGGGCGGCGCGTGATGCCGGTCAAGCTGCACGCGCCGCCCTGCCTCACCACATCTACATAGGAGGTAGGAAGTGAGGCGTCCGCATCGTATCCGCACGCTGCTCGCTTGTATTCGTGGAGAATTTTCCAGTCTGCCGCCAAGTGATCCGTTCAGCGATGCGCCAGTCGTGGGCGTTCGCCGAGGATTCGTGCCACCACGCACCGGCCATGAGCTGAGGTGGTGGCGGTGATGGCTGTGCTCGCCGCGCCCTTCGCGCTGCTCATGTTCGGCCTGACCTGCCTGCTCGCCGGGCTGTTCTTCGGCCACACGCTCGGACGCGAACGTCTGTCACGCCGACGCAGCGCGCCGGAGCCACGCCCCTACCCGCGCCGACCGGCGTACCAACCCGCACGGCGCCTCGACCCCGAGCCGCCGCGCGTGCGGCCGGACGACCGCACCCGCGAGCTGGTGTCGGTATGACCGCCATGGTCAACGTGGTGCCGCGTCCGGGCGATCTCGTACACATCACGGAGCGGGCGGCCATCGCGTTCGCCAACCGGCCCGTCCACCGTTTCCGCGTCATCGATTCGGGCCTGATCGCCGCCCGGCCCGGCTGGTGCTGGCTGCACGGCTGGGACGCGGACGAACGACTCCGCTACGAGGTGACCCACAACGTGCTCGTCAGCGCGCTGGTCACCCACCGCGACTGAGCCATCTCGCCGGTCGGCGGCCACGGTCGGATGCCCGGCCGCATACCGGCATGCCCGCAGGCGTCGCCAACCGACGCCTGCTCCATCGCAATTCACCCGACAGATCACAGGGAGTTGATCCGCCATGCCCACGACAACCATCGGCACGGACGCACCGGCCCGACTGCGGCGCCGGTACCGGGAGCTGAACGACGTCCTGGACGGCGTCCTCGCCGAACGCGAGCTGAGCGTCTTCCTCGCGCACCGGCGCGGCATGACCGACACCGCGATCGCCGACATCGTCAAGGAGGACGCGACCGAGGTACGCCGGATCATCGACAGCCACCGGAACGACGAGCACGCCGACACGTACGAGGAGGGTCCCCGCTGGGTGGCCCTCTGGCCCCACCAGGGTTGGAGCACCACGCACTGACCCGGCACGGCCCATCCAGGTGTACGGACCCGAGCCTCGAACGGGCCCGTCCACCTGGTGGTGATCGTCATCGCTGTTCGCGCCCGGCGGCATCGGGCGCCCACTACCATCCGGACCCGAGACCTTGGAGGGGATCAATGCGAGCACCACGGTACGAGCAGTTCGTGAAGGGCCTGATCGAGGCCAACCAGCCGGCGGCGATCGCGTCTGTGCAGACGTTCGCCGAGGCGGGGCACACCGAGGACCCGCGCGGTGTCAAGATCGGACTATCGACCGGCAGTGCCGTGTACCTGCGGTTCAACCACGGCAGCCCGCCGGCCGGCGACAACTTCACCGCCCCGGAGAAGATCGTCGAGGGCGAGGCGCCCACACCGGTGCCGCAGCCGGCCCTCGAAGTGCGGGGCGGCAAGGTCACGATGGTCGACCTGGAACAGTGGCTCGCCGCGCTGATCGTCAACTCGGGCAGCGCCGAGGTCCGCAAGGTCACCACCTACTCGACGCGCGAGAAGCCGCGCTCGTACGTCCTCGGCTTCAACGTCCTCTGGCACAACGGCGGCGAGGCGTACGCCGCGATCATCCACACCCAGCCGGCCGGGCGCGGGCTGCGCTCCGACCTCACCCTGGCCGAGGCGGTCTGATGGCGTCCGGAAAGTGCCCGGACTGCGGGCTGACGGTCACCCTCGACGGCAACGGCAAGATCTACGCGCACACCAAGAAGGGTTCCAACAACCACGCGTGCAGCGGTGGCGGGAAGTCACCGAAGTAGGGCACGACGAGCCTCACTCGCCCAGGTTGGCGGGTGGGGCTCGTCATCTGCTCGCGTGCGGTCCAGCGGTGTGCCGGTGGCGTGGACGGCCTACGGGTATCCGCCGACCGAGCGACCGCTGATCGAGCCGGTGTTCGAGACGACGTTCCCGGGCAAAATGACCCAGTTGGTGCCCGCGCAGACATAGCCTCCCGGGCAGCTGATCGCCCGTGGCTCGGCGGCGGCTTCGCCGTGCTTCGAGGCGTTCCCCTCGTACGTGGGTGCGGCGCTGGCGGGAGCCGTGGCGCCGAGCACCGTGACGGCGACGGGCAAAATGTCCGGGCGAACAGCGAGCAGGGGATGACGGCGCGCACAGTTGTTGGGTCGGGCGTTGGCTTCGCCGGTGGCGCGAGCATCGCCGGCGGCGGGACCTGGAGGGGATGGCCGACCAGCTGTTCGCAGGCGCACTGCTGCCAGGTACTGCTGCCACGGTCCGCCGAATCGATCTTCAGCACCACGTTTTTCGCAGGTCAAGCCATGGAGCCGACGGCGGGACTCGAACCCGCAACCTACCGCTTACAAGGCGGTTGCGCTGCCAGTTGCGCCACGTCGGCTGAGGCCCGCGGAGTCCCCCGGGCCGCCTGAAATCCTACGCTGTGCACGCTCAGCAACCCGCGCGGCACCACTCGTACGTGACCTGTTCATACATGTGGCCAGCCGCTATGTTGTCTGGAGCACACCCGCCCCTCGTGCGAGTGTCGCCCGTCTTTCACTACGGATCGTCCGGCACGTGCCTGCCGGTGAAAGGACGTTGCACACCATGGCAACAGTCACGTACGACGCCGCCTCCCGGGTCTACCCGGGATCCACCACCCCGGCGGTCGACGCGCTCAACCTGGAGATCGGCGACGGGGAGTTCCTCGTACTCGTCGGCCCGTCCGGTTGCGGCAAGTCCACCTCCCTGCGGATGCTCGCCGGTCTGGAGGACGTCGACCGCGGCGCCATCCTCATCGACGGCAAGGACGTCTCCAACCTGCCGCCGAAGGCCCGCGACATCGCGATGGTCTTCCAGAACTACGCGCTCTACCCGCACATGAGCGTCTTCGACAACATGGCGTTCGCGCTGAAGCTGCGCAAGACGCCGAAGCCGGAGATCGAGCGTCGCGTCAAGGAAGCAGCCGCGCTGCTGAACCTGCAGGAGTACCTCGACCGCAAGCCGAAGGCGCTGTCCGGTGGTCAGCGGCAGCGGGTCGCCATGGGCCGCGCGATCGTGCGTGAGCCCCAGGTGTTCCTCATGGACGAGCCGCTGTCCAACCTGGACGCCAAGCTGCGGGTGCAGACCCGTTCGCAGATCGCCGCGCTGCAGGCCCGGCTCGGCACCACGACGGTGTACGTCACGCACGACCAGACCGAGGCCATGACCATGGGCCACCGGGTCGCCGTGCTGAAGGACGGCCTGCTCCAGCAGGTCGACACCCCGCGGATGCTGTACGACAAGCCGTCCAACGTCTTCGTCGCCGGCTTCATCGGCTCGCCCGCCATGAACATTAAGACCGTGAAGCTCGGCGAGTCGGGCGCGGTGCTCGGCGGCCTGCAGGTGCCACTCACCCGCGAGCAGGTCACCGCCGCCGGCGAGGGCGCCGACGGTCGGGTCACGGTCGGCTTCCGTCCCGAGGACGTGAAGCTCGTCGGTGAGAACGACGGCGGCCTGAGCATGACCGTCGACCTGGTCGAGGAGCTGGGCTCCGACGCCTACGTCTACGGCCGCGCCGACCTGGAAGGCGCCGAGGAGCAGTTCGTCATCCGTACCGAGGGGCGCAACACCCCGAGCATGGGCGACACCGTCTACCTCAAGCCGCAGAGCTCGCCGCACATCTTCAACGCCACCGACGGCAGCCGGGTCGAGTAGACCCGACAGGACGACACCGAAGGGGAGGGCCGGTCCGCCGGTCCTCCCCTTCGGTGTCCGTACCGGTGATCGCGCCTGCCCCTCGTTGGCCTGCTGCTGGCCGGACCCCGACGGGTCCCGCGCGGCGCAAATACGGGGTCAGCGCAGCTGCGCGGCGCGCAGGAGGGTCGGCTCGTCCACCTCGGGCCAGCGGAAGCCGTTGCGCTGGATGTGGTTCAGGAACTCGGGTTCGGGCGCGATGCCGTACCGGTCCGCGAAGTACGCCAGGGCCTCGGACCAGACCCACGTCCCGTCGGTGCGGACGTTCATCGGTACCGCCTCCGGCGCCGACGGGTCCAGCACGTCGGCGCCGAATCCCATGGCGGTCAGGGCGACCGGCGCGCCGCGCAGGTAACCGGACACGGCGCCCCGGTCGAAACCGTGCAGCCGCGGGCGTTCCCGCAGCGCCGACTCGGCCGCGTCGCCGCGACCCAGCTCCGGCGCGCTGGCCCAGCGCAGTCCCGGCCGGCCCTCGTCGGACGGCGTCGCGGTCCGCTCCTCGTGCGGCCA
>JBAUUM010000523.1:0-8137 GCA_049582705.1 Actinocatenispora sp. | reverse complement strand
CGCCGGTACCGACCTGGACCCGAAGGTGGCGGAGAAGAAGGCGCTCGGCGACGTCGTCACCGACCAGGTGCGGCGGGTCGAGTTCACCCTTGACCGGCGCAGCGTCCGCAGGGATCTCACCGGCGGTGCCGTCGACCTGCCGAGCACGCTGACCGATGACGAGGCCGACGAGCTGTGGCAGCGCCGGGCCAGCCGGCGCACCTTCGCCACCGACCCGGTTCCGCTGACCGACCTCGCCCGGCTGCTGGAGTGCCTGCGCAGCCGGGACGGCTCGGTGCTGCCGAAGTACCGGTACGCCTCGGCCGGCGCCCTCTACCCGGTGCAGACCTACGTGTACGTGCGGCCCGGCCGGGTCGACGGGCTGGCCGCCGGCAGCTACTACCACGATCCGGTGGCGCACCGGCTGGTCCCGGTCGACCCGGACGGCAACCTCGACCGGGACGCGCACGTGACCACCAACCAGGACGTCTTCGACGGCAGCGCGTTCGAGATCTTCCTGGTCGGCCGGATGTCGGCGATCGCCCCCCTGTACGGCACCCGGGCGCTGCACTTCTGCCTGCTGGAGGCCGGCCAGATCAGCCAGTTGCTGGAGGAGACGGCCCCCGGACTGGATCTCGGCCTGTGCCAGGTGGGCCTGATCGACGACGAGGACGCGGCGCGGGGGATGTTCGCGTTGCTCGACGACGACGTGCTGCTGCACAGTCTGCTCGGCGGTGTGCACCGCCCGGCGGTCGAGGCGCCGCAGCCGACGGGTGGCGGGCTGGCCGACCGGCTCCGCGCCCACCTCGCCGAGACGCTGCCGACGTACATGGTGCCGTCCAGCGTGATCACGCTGGAGTCGCTGCCGCTCAGCGGTCAGGGCAAGGTCGACCGCGGCGCCCTGGAACGGCTCGTCGCCGAGTCCGGGGAGGCCGACCGGCACGGTAGCGCCACGCCGTACGCGGCGCCCACGTCGGCGACCGAGCAGACCATCGCCGAGATCGTGCAGAAGGTCATCGGGGTCGAACGGATCGGCGTCGACGACCGGTTCTTCGACCTCGGTGCCGACTCGGTGGCGCTGGTCCGGGTGTACCGGGCGCTGTGTGAGGCCCTGGACACCAAGTTCCCCCTGATGCACATGTTCGAGCATCCGACGGTCCGCCGGTTGGCGGCCGGGCTGGACGGCACGGACGGCGCCACCGACGCGGTGGACGCCGCATTCGCCAGCGGCAGCCGCCGCCGGTCCCGTCGCCGGGGCCGAGGCCAGGCCACGCCGGTACGTGAGGAGCTGAGCTGATGGACACCCTGGAACCGAGTGGCGATCTCGCCATCATCGGCATGGCCGGTCGTTTCCCCGGTGCGCCGGATCTCGCCGCGTTCTGGCGGAACCTGCGCGACGGGGTCGAGTCCATCACCTTCTGGGACGAGGAGACCCTGCGCGGCGCCGGCGTGTCCGAGGAGACTCTGGCGCGGCGGGAGTACGTGCGTGCCGGGTCGTACCTCGACGGCGTCGAGATGTTCGACGCGCCGTTCTTCGGTTTCAGCGCGCGCGAGGCCGCCCTGATCGACCCGCAGCAGCGACTGTTCCTGGAGACCTGCTGGCACGCGCTGGAGGATGCCGGTTACGGCCCGGACCGGGTGCCCAGCACGGTCGGCGTGTACGCCAGTGCTGCCATGTCCGGCTACCTGCTGCACAACATCCTCGCCGGGCGGACCATCGGAGCGATCTCCGAGACGCTCGACCTGCTGGTCAGCAACGACAAGGACTACCTGGCCAACCGGGTCAGCTTCAAGCTCGGCCTCGGCGGCCCGGCCGTGGTGGTGCAGTCGGCGTGTTCGTCGTCGCTGGTCGCGGTGCACCTCGCCGGCCAGGCCCTGCTGGAGGGCGAATGCGACGTCGCCCTCGTCGGCGGCAGCGCGCTGCGGCTGCCGCAACCGAGCGGGTACCTGTGGGAGGAAGGCCTGGTCTTCTCCCGCGACGGGCACTGCCGCCCGTTCGACGCGGGCGCCAGCGGCACCGTGTTCGGCAGCGGCGTCGGCGCGGTGGTCATCAAGCGGCTGGAGGACGCCGTCGCCGACGGCGACCACATCGAGGCCGTGATCCGGGGCACCGCGGTCACCAACGACGGCGGCGCCAAGGTCGGGTACACCGCACCGGGCGTGGACGGCCAGGCGCGGGCGGTCGCCGCCGCGCTCGGCGTCGCCGACGTCGACCCGTCGACCGTCACCGCCATCGAGGCGCACGGCACCGGCACCCTGCTCGGCGACCCGATCGAGGTGACGGCGCTGAACCGGGTCTTCGGGGCCCGGACGAAGAAGCGCGGCTTCTGCGCGCTCGGCTCGGTCAAGTCCAACGTCGGGCACCTGGACACCGCCGCCGGCGTCACCGGACTGATCAAGGCCGTACTCCAGCTCCGGAACCGGCAACTGGTGCCCAGCCTGCACTTCGACAACCCCAACCCGGAGATCGACTTCGACTCCTCGCCGTTCTACGTCAACACCGAACTGCGCGACTGGACCGTCACCGACGCGCCGCGCCGGATCGGCGTCAGCTCGTTCGGCATGGGCGGTACGAACGCGCACATCGTGCTGGAGGAGGCGCCGGAGGTCGCACCGTCGGCGCCACCGCGCCGCGAACGGCAGATCATCACGCTGTCCGCGGCCACGCCGGAACGGCTGGACGAGCTGTCCGGGTCGCTGGCCGCCGCGCTCGCCGCACCGGACGCCCCGTCGCTCGCGGACGCCGCGTACACCCTGCGCGCCGGCCGTTCGCCGCAGCGCTACCGCCGGGTGCTGGTCGCCGGCGACGGTGCCGACGCCGCCGAGGTGCTCGGCACCGCCGGCTCCGAACGCACCCACACCGGTACGGCCACGGACCGGCCGAAGGTCGTGTTCATGTTCCCCGGCCAGGGCAGCCAGTACCCGGGCATGGGACGGGAGCTGTGCGACAGCGAACCGGCGTTCGCCGAGGCGCTCGACGCGGTGTGCGCAGACCTCGCCCCGCACCTCGGCTGCGACCTGCGGGAGGCACTGTTCCCCGCGGACGGGGTCGACGCCGATGAGGCCGCGCGCCGGCTGGAGGCCACCGAACTGGCCCAGCCCGCGCTGTTCGCCGTCGAGTACGCGATGGCCGAGCTGCTGCGCTCCTGGGGCGTGGTACCGGACGCGATGATCGGGCACAGCGTCGGCGAGATCGTCGCCGCCTGCCAGGCCGGCGTACTGGGTCGGGCCGAGGCGGCCCGGCTGGTCGCGGTCCGCGGCCGGCTGATGCAGCAGATGCCGCCCGGCAGCATGCTGTCCGTCGCGCTCGGCGAGGCCGACGTCCGCCCGCTGCTGTCGAGTTCGCTGGCGTTGGCCGCGGTCAACGGCCCCGAGCTGTGCGCCGTGTCCGGCCCCGAGGACGACATCGTGGCGCTGGAGGCGCAGCTGGCGGAGCGCGGCGCGCAGTGCCGCCGGCTGCACACCTCGCACGCGTTCCACTCGCCGATGATGGAGCCGATGCTGGAGCCGTTCGCGGCGGAACTCACCGGCCTGCGGCCCACCGCGCCGACCGTGCCGTACGTGTCGAACCGGTCCGGTACCTGGGTCACCGACGAGGAGGCCACCGACCCGCGGTACTGGGTGGGGCATGTGCGGGACACGGTCCGGTTCGCCGCCGGCATCGAACTGCTCACCGCCGACGACACCCCGGTACTGATCGAGGTCGGCCCCGGCCGCACCCTCGGCACGCTCGCCCGGCAGGTCAACCGGACGCCGGTGGTCCCGACGCTGCCGACGCCGGGCGGTACGGACTCCGAGCACGAGCTGGCCCTGGGCGCGCTCGGCAAGCTGTGGGCCGCGGGCGTCGAGGTGGACTTCGAGCGGCTGGGGGAGGGCCGGCGCCGACGCGTGTCGCTGCCCGGCTACCCGTTCGCCCGCCGCCGGTACTGGATCGAGCCGGACGGCGCCGCGAAGACCGGCCTGAACAACGCGTTGACCACCGCCGAGGACGACGCCGGCGCCGACTCCGGCTCGGCGCTGGAACGGGCCGGCATCAGCGCCTCGTACGTGGCGCCCCGCGACGACCGGGAACGGCTGGTCGCCTCGATCTGGGAGGAACTGCTCGGCGTCTCGCCGATCGGCATGGACGACAACTTCGTCGAGCTGGGCGGCCACTCGCTGCTCGCCACCCGAGTCGTGGCCCGGGTCGGCGAGGCGTTCGGGGTGTCGGTCGCCCTGCGCGACATGCTCGCCAGCCCGACCGTGGCCGGCGTCGCCCGGATCGTCGGCGAGCAGCGCGGTACCGCCCAGGACGGTCCGGTGGACCCGGGCCTGCCGATGGCCGTCCCCGCACCGGACGACCTGGCCGAGCCGTTCCCGCTGGCCGAGATCCAGCAGGCGCAGTGGCTCGGCCGGCTCGGCGGGGTGGAGGGCGGCAACGTCGCCGCGCACGTGTACTGGGAGGTCGAGACCGCCGAGGTGGACCTGGCCCGGCTGGAGGACAGCTGGCAGGAGGTCATGCGGCGGCACGCGATGCTGCGCGCCGTGGTGGAACCGGACGGCCGCCAGCGGATCCTCGCCGACCCGGGCCGGTACCGCATCGAGGTCACGGACCTGCGTGAGCGTCCCGCCGAGGAGGTCGAGCGCGTCCTCGGCGAGGTACGGGAGCGGTTGTCGCACCAGATCCGACCGGTGGACGTGTGGCCGCTGTTCGACGTGCGGGCCAGCCTGCTGCCCGACGGCACGACCCGCCTGCACCTCGGGTTCGACCTGATCATCGCGGACATCGGCAGCATCCGGCTGATCTCCCGGGACTGGCGCAAGATCTACTCCGGCGACCCGGGCTCGCTGGCGCCGCTGGACCTGTCGTACCGGGACTACGTGCTGGCCAGCGCGCAGATGCGCGGCACCCCGCTGTACGAGAAGTCGTTGACGTACTGGCGGGACCGGATCGCGCAGCTGCCGCCCCGGCCGGACCTGCCGCTGGCCACCTCGCCGGCGGCGGTGGAGCGCCCCGAACCGGTCTCCTTCGACCTGGCGTTGGACGCCACGGCGTGGAAGCGGATCACCGAGCGGGCCGGTCGGGACGGGCTGACCCCGTCCTCGGTGATGCTCGCCGTGTACGCGATGGCGCTCGGCACCTGGTGCCGGTCCGGCCAGTTCACCATGAACATGACCGTGACCAACCGCCTTCCGGTGCACCCGCACGTCGGTGACCTGGTCGGCGAGTTCGCCTCCTTCGACCTGCTGCCGGTGGACCTGACCGCGTCCCCGGACGTGGTGAGCCTGGCCCGCGCGCTGCAGGAGCAGAGCTGGGAGGACCTGGAGCACCGGTACCTCAACGGCGTCGAGGTGCTGCGCGAGATGGCGCGGGCCCGCGGCGGCGCCGCCGGTGCCGTGATGCCGGTCGTGTTCACCAGCACGATCGTGCAGAGCAGCCAGCCGGGGGACGAGACCTGGTTCGGCTGGCTGGGCGACATGATCCACGAGGTCGCGCAGACCCCGCAGGTGTGGCTGGACTTCGCCCTGCTGGAGACCGCCGACGGTGTGCGGATGAGCTGGCACGGCGTCGGGCAGCTGTTCCCGGAGGGCGTGCTGCCCGCGCTGTTCGAGTCGTTCTCCCGGCTGACCCAGGCCCTCGCCGAGGACGAGTCGGCGTGGGAACGCAGTCCCGGCGATCTGCGTCCCGCCGCGCAGCGGCAACTCGTCGCGACCGCGAACGACACCGCCGGCCCGGTGCCGGCGGGCCTGCTGCACGAGCCGCTGGTGGGCTGGGCGCTGCGCGAGCCGGACCGGGTCGCGGTCGTCGGTCAGGACGCGACGCTGAGCTACGGCGAGCTGTACCGGCGGGCCTGCCTGCTCGCCAACCGGCTGGTCGAGCTGGGTGTCGGTCGCAACGAGCTGGTCGCCGTCGCGGTGGACAAGTCCGCCGCGCAGCTGGTCGCCGCGCTGGGCGTGCTGCTGGCCGGGGCCGCGTACCTGCCGATGGACCCGGACCTGCCGGAGCAGCGCCAGGACCACCTGGTGTCGGTGGGCCGGTGTAGCGTGGTCGTGTCCCGTGTGGACGGTCCGCGGCGGGACTGGGCGACCGGGGTGACCGAACTGACCGTGGACCTGTCCGAGGACCCGGGCGGGGACGTCCCGGCGCCGTCGGTCGCCGCGTCACCGGACGACCTCGCGTACGTGATCTTCACGTCCGGGTCGACGGGTACGCCGAAGGGCGTCATGGTGCGGCATTCGGCCGCGGGCAACACGATGGCCGACATCAACGAGCGGTACGCCGTCACCGAACGCGACGCGGTCCTCGGCCTGTCGTCGCTGAGCTTCGACCTGTCCGTGTACGACGTGTTCGGCATGCTGGGCGCCGGTGGCCGGCTGGTGCTGCCGCGGCACGGCAGCAACCGGGACCCGGGGCACTGGGTCGACCTGGTCGCCGAGCACGGCATCACGGTGTGGAACTCGGTGCCGGCACTGGCGCAGATGCTGGTGGAACAGGCCGGCGGCGCCGGCCCGGCCGGCGCGCTGGACTCGCTGCGGCTGGTGCTGATGTCCGGCGACTGGATCCCGGTGGACCTGCCGGACCGGTTGCGCGAGCAGACCTCCGGCTGTCAGCCGGTGAGCCTGGGTGGCGCGACCGAGGCGTCCGTCTGGTCCATCGCGTACGACATCGGCGACGTCGACCCGGTGTGGGAGTCCATCCCGTACGGTCAGGCGCTGCGCAACCAGAGCTTCCACGTGCTCAACGACCGCTGGGACGAGTGCCCGGTGTGGGTGACCGGCGAACTGTTCATCGGCGGCGTCGGCCTGGCCGACGGGTACTGGGCCGACGAGGAGAAGACCACCGCGCGGTTCGTGACCCACCCGGTGACGGGTGAACGGCTGTACCGCACCGGTGACCTGGGCCGCTGGCGGCCGGACGGGCTGATCGAGTTCCTCGGCCGGGAGGACGGCCAGGTCAAGATCGGCGGGTACCGGATCGAGCTGGGCGAGATCGAGGCCGCGCTGGGCCGGCACCCGGGCGTGGCCACCGCGGTGGCCGCCGCGTTCGGCGACCGGCACCACCGCAGGCTCGCCGCGTACCTGGTACCGGACGACGCGGACGCGGACCGCGACGCGCTCGCCGAGGCGGTGCGGGAGCACGCGGCTCAGTCGTTGCCGTCGTACATGGTGCCGGCCGCCGTGCTGGTGCTCGACCGGTTGCCGTTGTCCGCCAACGGCAAGGTCGACCGCGGCGCACTGCCCGACCCGGCCCGGGGCGCCGGCTCGGCCGGCACCGGCGCCGAACCGGGCGAGGCGAGCGAGACGGCCCTGCTGCTGGCGAGGCTGGTAGGCGAGGTCGTCGGGCAGCCCGACGTCGGGCCGTTCGACAACTTCTTCGCCGTCGGCGGTGACTCCATCTCCGGCATCCAGATCGTCAGCCGGGCCAGCGCCGAGGGCGTCGAGATCACCCCGGCCGACCTGTTCACCCACCAGGTGATCGCGGACCTCGCGGCGGTCGCCGACGAGCGCACCGGCGCGGGCGGACGTCGTACGGATCGCGGGTTCCCGCTCACGCCGTACCAGCGTTCCCTGCTGGTCGACGGCCGGCCGGACGCCTCCGTACAGCTGGTCGAGGTGTCGGTGGAGTCCACACTGGACGCCGACGCGGCCGGGCGGGCACTGGGCCTGCTGCTGGCCGCGCACCCGGCGCTGCGGCTGCGGGTCGGCAGTACCGACGACGGGTGGACCCAGGCCGCCGAACCCGGCGACGAGCCGTACGTCTCCCTGATCGAGCTGGGGTCGATTCCCGCGGAGCGGCGGGAACGGGCCCGGGCGCAGATGGTCGAGGAGATCTGCGCCGAACTCGACCCGACCGAGGGCCGGGTCGCCGCGGCCGCCCTGTTCGACCTCGGCGCGGGTGAACGGCACTTCGTCTGGATCGTCAGCAGCTTCGTCGTCGACGCCCGGTCCTGGCCGGTGCTCTGCGCCGACCTGCGGACCGCGCTGGACACCGCGACGAGCGACCCCGACGCGGCGCCCGACCCGGGCCGCGTACCGGCCGGATGGGCGGAGCAGCTCGCCACCTGCGGTGCCGGGCAGCGTACCGAGGACGCCGAGGTGCCCACCGACCACGAGTCGGCGCCGCTGCCGCTCGACGCCGCCGACCCTGCCGGCGCCGTGCACCGCGCCACGGTACGGC
>JBAUUM010000522.1:0-1632 GCA_049582705.1 Actinocatenispora sp. | reverse complement strand
ACGCGCACCTGGTGCAGCCCCGGCCGTCCCGGCTCAGCGCCATGGAGGCGGCCACCCTGCCCGTCGCGTACGTTACCGCGTACCAGTCACTGATCGGGCTGGCCAAGCTGGCCGAGGGCGAACGGGTCCTCATCCACAACGCGACCGGCGGTGTCGGACTCGCGGCCGTGCAGATCGCCCAGTGGAAGGGCGCCGAGATCTACGCGACGGCGGGCTCGCCGGAGAAGCGCGCCCTGCTGAACATGATGGGCGTGCACCAGGTCGAGGACTCGCGGTCGCTCGACTTCGCCGACAACGTGCTCGCCGCGACCCGCGGCGAGGGCGTCGACGTCGTACTCAACACGCTCGCCGGGGACGGGCTGGCGAAGAGCCTGTCGGTGCTCGCCCCGTACGGGCGGCACGTCGAGCTGAGCCGGCGGGACCTCATCGACGGCACCGCGCTGGACATGCGGCTGCTGGCACGCAACATCTCGTTCCTGACCCTGGACATCTTCGACATGAGCATCACCCGGCCACGTCAGGCCGGTGCCGTGCTGCGCGAGGTGGTCCGGCTGGTCGACGCGGGCATGCTGGGCGCGCTGCCGCACCAGGTCTTCCCGGTGTCCGACCTGACCGGCGCGTTCCGGCACCTGGCCCAGTCCAAGCAGATCGGCAAGGTACTGCTGGACGCCACCGACTGGGAGGGCGCGCAGGACACCGCCGGGCAGCCCGCCGAGGTCGTGACCGCGCCCGCGCCGAACGGGTCCCGGGTCCGGGGCGACGGCAGCTACCTGGTCACCGGCGGCCTCGGTGACCTGGGTCGGGTGCTCGTCGACTGGCTGGTCCGCGACGGCGCCCGGCACATCACCCTCGTCGGACGCTCGCCTCTGCCGGCACCGGACACCTGGGCCACACCCGAGACCGGACACCGGCACGCCGACACGATGCGCTGGCTCGCCGCGGTACGCGCGCACGGCGTCGACGTGGTGTACGAGGCCGCCGACGTAGCCGACGAGGACGCCATCGCGGCCGTGCTCCAGCGGCACCGGGCCACCGGACGACCGCCGGTGCGCGGTGTCGTGCACGCCGCGGGTGTGGTGGAGTACCAGGCGCTCAGCGACCTGGACGCCGAGACGCTCAGTGCCGTGCTGCGGCCCAAGGTCGCCGGCGGCTGGGTCCTGCACCGCCTGCTCGCCGACCAGCCGCTCGACTTCTTCGTCCTGTTCTCGTCGGGCTCGGCGATCCTCAGCTCTCCGCTGCTGGGCAGCTACGCCGCCGCGAACGCCGCGCTCGACACGCTCGCCGACCACCGGCGGCAGAACGGCGCCCCGGCGCTGAGCGTCAACTGGGGTTTCTGGTCGGTGGGCATGCCGGCGCGGCAGGCCGAGACGGCCGGCCGGTCCATCACGCCGAAGGGCATGGACACGTTCACGCCGCAGGAGGGCGTGGACATCCTGCGCGGCCTGCTCGCCCGGGACGCCACCCACGCGGTCGTCCTGGCCGTGGACTGGCCGTCGTGGAGCGCGGCGTACCCGGCGGAGACCGGTTCCCCGCTGCTCCGGGAGGTACTCGCCGGGCCGGCCACGGCCTCCGCGCCGCCCGCGGCTCCCGTGGTCGCTGTGGCTCCGGTGGCTCCGGCCGCCGCGCCGGTCC
>JBAUUM010000521.1:0-5820 GCA_049582705.1 Actinocatenispora sp. | reverse complement strand
CCACGACCAGGGCCAACCGCCGGCACAGGACCAGCGCGGCTGGGGCCACGACCAGGGCCAACAACCCAACCAGGCTGGCTGGGACCAGGAACAGGGTCAGCCGCCGGCGCAGGACCAGCGGGGTTGGGAGGGTGCCAACGGTCCCGCGCAGGGTTCCTGGGCGGCGCCGTCGTCCGGCGGTCCCACCGGGGACCCGCGGGGCGCCTTCGCCGACCCGGCATTCCGGCAGCACCCGGATCAGCAGCACCCGGATCAGCAGCAGCCCGGGCACCAACAGGCACCCGCCGAGCGGTCCTGGGACCAGCCGGGCCCGGGCAGCCCTGGCGCGCCCGGGGCGGACCCGTGGACCCAGGGCGGCACACCGGGGGCCGATCCCTGGACCCAGGGCGCGCCCGGCGCGACCCCGGACCGCGGCTACCAGCAGCCCGACGGCGCCCCCGGTCACCCGGGTCAGCCAGCGGACCGGCCGCAGCAACCCGGGTACCAGCAGCAGCCGGCACCCGGCCAACCGTACGACCAGCCCGGCTTCGGGCAGCAGCCGTACGACCAGCCCGGTCAGAGCCAGCCGCCGTACGGTCAACCGCAGCAGCCCTACGGCCAGCCCGGCCAGGGACGCGAGCCCGACCCGGCCCACGGCGCGCCCGGACGCCCGCAGGAGCCGCACTTTCCGACCGGGCCGCAGCGCGGCGGGGACCCGTACCCGGGGCAGGGCGGCCAGCCGCCCCAGAACTCCGACGTGGAGCCCGGTTCCTGGTGGGAGGGCGGCGCGGCCCGGGGCAGCGGCGCCCCCGTGCAGGCCGGCCGGCGCGAGGACGGGGGCGGTTCGGGCAGTGGGGGTGGTGGTCCCGGGCCGGAACCGCTGTGGCCACAGGAACGAGCCGTCGTCACGGACGCGGCGCACACCTCGACGCAGCACGCCACGCCTGGCGTGAGCGACACGCTGCCCCCCGCACAACGGTTCGCCGAGCAGCTCGACGCTGAACGACGCGCCGCCGCCGACGGGCGGGACACTCCGCTGGTCGAACCGCACAACGGCGGGTCCGGTCAGCAGCAGGGCCTGTACGGCTCCGCAACCCCGGAGCAGTACCCGGGCGAGCACGCCCCGGCGTACCCGTCGGGACCGGCCCGTACCGAGCACAGCCTCCCCACCGATCCGCCACCGCGCCCGTGGACGGCCAGCGACCGGGACGGACCGGCCGGCGACGCACGGCCCGCCGCCACCACGGGGCGGCCGCAGGACGCCGGCATGACGGCACAGATCGACCAGGTACCGCGCCGGCAGGAGCCGCGCTACGCGGACCTGAACCCGATGGAGACCACCAACTCGCTGACCGGCCGGATCCTCGGGCCGCGCAACGCGCCGGTGGAGACGACGAGCGAGGAACGCGGCGACTCCCGGACCACCCTGACCGTGCTCATCCTGGTCGGCGCCGTCGTGGTGCTGGCGCTGGTGGGCGTGGCCCTCTGGCTCGTACTCTCCTGATCCCGCGGCCCGGTCAGCCGGGCTCGCGCCATTCCCCCGTGCCGAGCAGGTGCTCGATGGTGGCCAGGTGCGGCCGCAGATCCATGCCCTGACCGGCGATCCAGTCGTCGTCGTAGTACGTGCCGGCGTACCGCTCGCCCGAGTCGCACAGCAGCGTCACCACACTGCCCTGCCGACCCGCCGCCCGCATCTCCCCGATCAGGGCGAACGCGCCCCACAGGTTCGTACCGGTGGATCCGCCGACCCGCCGGCCGAGCAGGGTGGAGGCGGCCCGCATGGCGGCCATCGACGCGGCGTCGGGCACCCGCATCATCCGGTCGACGACACCAGGCAGGAACGACGGTTCGACCCGGGGCCGGCCGATGCCCTCGATCCGGGAGGACGTCCCGACGGTGTGGTCGGGGTCCTCGGACGCCCAGCCGTCGTAGAAGGCCGAGTTCTGCACGTCGACGACCGCGAGCCGGGTGGCGAACTGCCGGTACCGCAGGTATCGACCGATCGTGGCGGAGGTGCCGCCGGTGCCGGCGCCGACCACCACCCACTCCGGCTCGGGGTGCCGCTCCAGCGCGAGCTGCTCGAAGATCGACTCGGCGATGTTGTTGTTGCCGCGCCAGTCCGTCGCCCGCTCGGCGTACGTGAACTGGTCCATGAAGTGCCCGTGTTCGTGCGCCGCGAGCGCGCGGGCCTCGTCGTACACCTTCCCGGCGTCGACGACGAGGTGGCAGCGGCCGCCGGTGAACTCGATGAGGTCGATCTTCTCCCGGCTGGTGCCGGCCGGGATGACGGCCACGAACGGAAGTCCGAGCATGCGGGCGAAGTACGCCTCGCTGACGGCGGTGGAGCCGGAGGACGCCTCGACGATGGTGGTGTCGGCGTGGATCCATCCGTTGCACAGCCCGTACAGGAACAGGGACCTGGCCAGTCGGTGCTTGAGCGACCCGGTCGGGTGCACCGACTCGTCCTTCAGGTAGAGGTCGATGCCCCAGTCGAACGGCAGCGGGAACGACAGCAGGTGGGTGTCGGCGCTGCGGTTCGCGTCGGCGGCCACCCGGCGGACGGCCTCCGACACCCACGCCCGGTCCTGCGCGCTGCCCCGGTCCTGTTGTTCCACGCCGCAGACCGTACCGCGTGCCCGACCACATCCCTGGTCAGGGCGTGGTCGGGCGTGGCCGGTGCGACTCCTCCGGTCAGGCGGCCGGGTCGCGCAGCTCCCGCTCCAGGGCGTCGCGCAGCGCGGTGAGGTCCACCTCGAACGCGCGCAGGGTGACGGTCGCCGGATTCGGTTCGGCCCGCAGTACGCCGAGCAGCATGTGCGCGTTGGTGATCTCGCTGCTCTTGTGCCGCAGCGTCTCGCGTACCGCGAGTTCCAGGGACTTCTTCGCGGCGGGGTCGAACGGGATGTGGCCACCCTGCAGGGGGCGGTTGGGCCGGTCGAGTGCGCCGGGCCCGAAGGTCTCCTCGGTGGCGCGGCGTACCTCGGCCAGGTCGATGCCGACGGTGGCGAGCGCGTCGGCGTCCAGGTCGTCGTCGTGTGCGCCGCCGAGTCCCGCGATGTGCTGGCGCACGGGCTCGGACTCGACGCCCAGGCTGTGCAGGGCACGGTAGGCGGGGCCGGTGCCGATGGTCAGGATGCCGAGCAGCACGTGTTCCGTGCCGGTGTGCTCGTGCCGCAGCGCCCTGGCCTCTTCCTGGGCCATCACCACGGCCGCGCGCGCCTCTTTGGTGAAGCGTTCGAACATCGTCAGCGATCCTTCCGGCTCTTGGCGTACTTCTTGTGGACGGCCTGCCGGCTGACGCCCAGCAGGACCGCGATGGCTTCCCAGGACCAGCCCGCGTTGCGGGCGCTGGCCACCTGTAGTCCCTCCAGCCGTTCGGCGAGCTGCCGCAGTGCGCGCACCGCCCTCAGGCCGACGGCCGGGTCGCGGCTGCCCGCCGCTTCGGCCAACTGCACTCCGCTGTCCATGGCGTCAACTTACATTGACATGAGCGCCGCCGTCAACCAAAGTTGACGGAGCCTGTTCACCGACCCTCGTCCGGCTGATCGGCGCACTCCTCCACCAGCGGCAGCACCCGGTACCCGATCTGCTCGGCCAGCGCGATGATCGTGGACGACCGCAGCACCCCGTCGTACCCGACGATGAGGTCGATGACCCGCTGGAGGTCCGCGTTGGACCGGGCCACCACCCGGCACATCAGGTCACCCGCGCCGGTGATCGTGTGCGCCTCAAGTACCTCCGGGATCGACGCGAGGTGTGCCGCGACGGCGGGATGCCCCCGCTCCTGCCGGATCTCCAGGGTGAGGAACGCCGTGACCTGATAGCCGAGCGCACTCGGGTCCAGGTCGGGGCTGAACCCGCGGAGCACGCCGCGGGACGTCAGGCGGTCCAGCCGGGCCTGCACGGTCCCGCGCGCCACGCCGAGCCGTCGCGAGCATTCGAGCACGCCGATGCGTGGCTCCTCGGCCAGCAGCCGCAGCAGACGGGCGTCCAGGCTGTCCAGCGGATACCCGGAAGTGGTGTACATATTGCTCACTGAAACACCGCCAGAACTCGGCTATTCGTACAACCTGACCAGCATTATCGCGCACTATTGCCCAACGCGAGCGAGGGCGAGATGCTGCGGGCAGAAGCCACGGAACCGGGGAGGCACCACCATGACCACCGCCATGGACCGCCCGGCCGGCACCGCCGGCCCCGCCGACCAGATCAACGAGGAACAACTCATCGGCGCGGTCGCGCACGACATCTCCGCCGACCCGTTCCCGGTGAAGGGACTGGACCACGTCCGGTTCTACGTCGGGAACGCCAAGCAGGCCGCGCACTACTACTCGTCCGCCATGGGCATGACCGTGGTCGCCTACCGCGGCCCCGAGCAGGCCGGCCGGGCCGGCGACGCCGACAAGTACGCGGGCGCCGCCTGGGAACACTGCCGCGACTACTCCGAATACGTCCTCACGTCCGGTTCCGCCCGCTTCGTCATCACCGGCGAGGTGCACGGCGGCACCGACATCGGCGCCAACTGGGCCAAGCACGGTGACGGCATCGTGGACCTGGCCCTTGAGGTGCCGGACGTGGACACCAACTACGCGCACGCGCTGAAGCAGGGCGCGGTCGGCCTGGTCGAGCCGTACGACGTGAGCGACGAGCATGGCACCGTACGGATGGCGGCCATCGCCACCTACGGCGACACCCGGCACACCCTCGTCGACCGGTCCCGCTACTCCGGCCCCTTCCTGCCCGGCTTCGTGGCCCGCGAGCCGATGGTGGACCGCAGGCCGCTGATCGAGGCCGGGCTGCAGCCGAAGCGCTTCTTCCAGGCCATCGACCACGTGGTCGGCAACGTGGAACTGGGCAAGATGGACCACTGGGTCGACTTCTACAAGCGCGTCATGGGCTTCACCAACATGCAGGAGTTCGTCGGCGACGACATCGCCACCGAATACTCAGCGCTGATGAGCAAGGTCGTCGCGAGCGGCACCCGCAAGGTGAAGTTCCCGCTCAACGAGCCGGCGATCAGCAAGCGCAAGTCGCAGATCGACGAGTACCTGGAGTTCTACGGCGGCGCCGGCCCGCAGCACGTCGCGATCGCCACGAACGACATCCTGGCCTCGTTCGACGCCATGTCCGCCGCGGGCGTCGAGTTCCTCAAGACCCCGGACTCGTACTACGAGGACCCGGAGCTGCGTGCCCGGATCGGTACCGTCCGGGTGCCGATCACCGAACTGCAGCGTCGCGGCATCCTGGTCGACCGGGACGAGGACGGCTACCTGCTGCAGATCTTCACCAAGCCGCTGCAGGACCGGCCGACGGTGTTCTTCGAACTGATCGAGCGGCACGGCTCGATGGGCTTCGGGAAGGGCAACTTCAAGGCCCTGTTCGAGGCGATCGAGCGCGAACAGGAGCGCCGCGGCAACCTGTGACGAACATGAGCCGATAGCGGACGGTCGGCTGCGGGCACCCGGCAGGCACGATAAGGGGCATGACACGCCACTGCCGGGTCCAGCAGCCGACCGGTTCCGGTCCCCCGCCGCCCGAGGGCGCCCTGCGCGCCGACCGTACCCTGGGCAGGCGGGTAGTCAACCTGACCGCGCTGTGCAGCAGGCCCGTCACGCAGCGTCTGGACGACAGGGATGCCGGAACCGTGGTTGTCAAGGAAGGCTCATGAGCGCAGGCAAGTCGATCGCGGCGGGTTGGTACAAGGATCCCGGAGCGCCCGAGACCCAGCGGTACTGGGACGGCGAGCAGTGGCTGGGCGAGGCCATCCCCGTCGACGCGGTGCCGCCCGAGACGCCGCCGGCACCACCGCCACCGCCGGCTCCCGCGCCGCCGGTGGTCGGC
>JBAUUM010000520.1:0-4715 GCA_049582705.1 Actinocatenispora sp. | reverse complement strand
GCCGCCCTGCTGGCCGGGCCCGGGTGGGCGCCCGACCCAGGTCGCATCCTGTTCGCCGGCGGCGGCCGGCAGGCCATCGCCGGTGCCGTCGCGGCGCTGGTGCCGCCCGGCGGCCGACTGGGCGTGGAGGCCCTGACGTACCCGGTGCTGAAGGGCATCGCCGCGCGGCTCGGCGTGACGCTCGTGCCGCTGGCGATGGACGAGGACGGTGTGCGCCCCGACGCGATCGCCACGGCGCACCGCACGGTCCCGCTGGCGGCCGTCTACCTGCAGCCCACCCTGCAGAACCCGGTCACCACCACCATGCCGGCGCGGCGACGTACCGAGCTGGCCCGGCTGCTCGGCGAACTGGACCTGGGCGCGATCGAGGACGGCGTCTGGCGGTTCCTCGACGACGGGCACCCGCCGCTCGCCGCGCTCGCGCCCGAGCACGTCGTGCACGTGGATGGCATGTCCAAGCGGGTGGCGCCGGGGCTGAACCTCGGATTCGTCGTACCGCCGGCCGGGCGCGTCGGGACGGTCGCCGGGGCGCTGCGCTCCGGGTCCTGGCTGGCCGCACGGTTTCCGATGGAGGCCGCGACCCGGTGGGTGACCGACGGCACCGTGGCGCGGCTCCAGCTCGCCAAGCGCGGGGACGCCGCCGCCCGCCAGCGTGTCGTGGCCGAGCGGCTCGCCGGGTTCCGGGTACGGGCCGATCCGCACGGGTATTCCTGCTGGTGGGAGCTGCCGTCGCAGTGGCGGGCCGACGCCTTCGCGAGCACCGTGGCCCGCCGGGGCATCGCGATCGTGCCGGCCGCCGGGTTCGCGGTCGGCACCGACCGGCCGCCGAACGCGGTACGGCTCGCGCTGGCCACACCGCCGATCGACACGCTGCACGCCGCGCTCGCCGTACTCGCCGACACGGCCCGCGCCGACCCCGCCGAGCACGTTACGGAATGAGCGGCGCGCTCAGCGCGTCATCGTCACCAGGTACCGGCCGTCGATGCCCGGCAGTACGTCGGACAGCTGCCAGCTCCGGCGATTGCTCGGGCGGCTCGAAGTACCGGCACGCGGGCGTCGAGAAGAGGACGCCGTCGTCGCGTTCGACGATCTCGTCCGGTGCCTGAGCGGCACCGGACGTCGAGATGGGCGGGCCGGAGCGTGCGGCACCGGCCTGCGCGGCAGCGGCGTCTCCGCCGGTCACCGCCGGTGCCGTCAGCTGTCGGAACGTGGCGAGCACCAGCTCGCCGTACGCGTCACCGATCCGCGGACCGTGTGTCAATGCGTCGGGCATTGGGCCACGCTAGGGCGGCCGACGGTCTGGTCGGTACCGGTTTCCGGCACTGACGGCGTTCCGTCAGTGGGACGCATCCAGGGGTGGCGGCTGCGTCCCACTGCACGGTGATGCCTTCGTTGCGGTTGACAGGTTCCCGACGGAGCCGAACTGGCTCGTCGGGGCCGTCACTCGCCCTGGCGCTGCTGCGGGATCTGGCCCTGCAGCAGGGCACGCACCTCGGACTCGCGGTAGCGACGGTGGCCACCGAGTGTCCGGATAGCGCTCAGCTTGCCGGCCTTTGCCCACCGGGTCACTGTCTTGGGGTCTACCCGGAACATCGAGGCAACCTCGGCCGGGGTGAGCAGCGGCTCAGACTCGTGTGTACGCGATGCCATCGGTTACTCCTCCATGGTTACTCACAGCGATCGACCGGGGTCCCGCCGGCCAACGCTCTTCCATGGTCCGTCCTGTCCGCGATGTCCGACATGGGCCGAACGGTTGAACTGCGGTGGACGACAGGATGATTCAAGTCTCATTTATCTGGATTAACCGAGGACGCGCCTAATTGCGACGCTCGCGCAGCTGTACTCTCCGCCACCGTTCGATCAACTTGGAGTACAACTCGCCGGCCGAACGTGCGTCATCGCGCGACAAAGCCGCCAGGGTGTCCGCGACCAACTGCGGAGAGTCATCATCGAGCAACTCGCGGTCGCCCATCAGATACGCGAGGCCACCGTAGTCCAGTTCGACCACGGAACGTGGATGGAACTCCTCCAGCCACCGTACGTCCGATTCGGCCGCGGCCGTGATCGGCGCCCGCTCGCCGATCGCGCGGCGTAGCACCGCGAGCGTCCGGTGCGCCCTCCGTCGCGCCTTCGCCATCGATGTCCGGTAACGCACGTGCCGGTCCTCGTGCGACAGAGTCACCCGGCGCTCGTCGTACTCCACGAACGCGAACCAGCGCGCCGGAACCGACCATCCGGAGATCAACTCGTGCAGCAACTGGTCGTGCACGAGAGGGGAGCCGCTGCCATGGCCCGCGCGGACCTGCTCGCCCAGCGGGTCGGCCGCGGTCGCCCACTCGGCCATCGCCTGCTCCGCGGCCCCGGTGAGGGCCGGCGGCACGAACGCGTCCGCGATGGCCTCCGGCACCCCTCGCCGGGCGGACAGTGCGCTCTGCGCCACCTGGATCCGCAGGTCCCACGGACACACCAGGGTGGTGTCCCCGTCGGTGATCACGTAGGCCTCGTCGGGGAGCTCGGGTAGCCGGGTCCAACCCGCGCCGAGCGCTTCGATCACCGTCTGGCGCTGCCGGTGCGGACCCTGGGTCTGCGAGACGGCTCGGCCGGCGGACAGGTACCGACGCCAATGGTGCTGGCGGGCACGCTCGAACGCGACCAGCGGCTCGTACACCCGGAAGTAGGCGGCAAAAGGGGGCACGGCGCCGATCGTCCCATGACTGGCCCCGGAGATTCCCGCGTGGTCTCCCCGCCCGGTGGGTAGCCTGCCCTCACAGCTTGAGAGGATCACTACCTGATGCCCGCTCGTGGGCGGCCCTGAGCACTACGCTCGGCCTTACCGGCATACCCGCCGGCGGCCCGCCGCCGCCTCACAAGGGTGCGGCCAAGCAGCGTAGGAGCAGCAATGGGCGTATTCACCGCCGACACCGGCCACGAACAGGTGGTCTTCTGCCAGGACAAGCAGTCCGGGCTGAAGGCGATCATCGCGATCTACTCGACAGCGCTCGGGCCGTCGCTCGGCGGCACCCGGTTCTACCCGTACGCCACCGAGGACGCGGCGATCCACGACGCGCTCGAACTCTCCCGGGGCATGGCGTACAAGAACGCGCTCGCCGGGCTGGATCTGGGTGGCGGCAAGGCGGTGATCTGGGGCGACCCGAACACCGACAAGAGCGAACCCCTGCTGCGGGCGTACGGTCGGTTCGTCGACTCGCTGGGCGGCCGCTACTTCACCGCCTGCGACGTGGGCACCTACGTCGCGGACATGGACGTCATCGCCAAGGAGACCCGGTACGTCACCGGCCGGTCGGTCGAGCACGGCGGCGCCGGAGACTCGTCGATCCTGACCGCCTTCGGTGTCTTCCAGGGCATGCGGGCCGCGGCCGAGCACACCTGGGGCGTGCCGACCCTGCGGGACAAGCGGGTCGGCGTCGCCGGCGTCGGCAAGGTGGGTCGCCACCTCATCGAGCACCTGACCGCGGACGGCGCGCACGTCGTGGTCACCGACGTGTACGACCGGGCGATCGACTGGGTCCGGGCCACCTACCCCCAGGTCGACGTGGTCGGCGACACCCTGGCGCTGATCAACAGCGACCTGGACGTGTACGCGCCGTGCGCGCTGGGCGCGGCGCTGAACGACGACACGGTGGCCGCGCTGCGCGCCAAGATCGTCTGCGGTGCGGCCAACAACCAGCTCGCCCACCCGGGCGTCGAGAAGCTGCTGTCCGACCGGGGCATCCTGTACGCGCCCGACTACGTGGTCAACTCGGGCGGCGTCATCCAGGTGGCGGACGAGATCGACGGGTTCAGCTTCGAGCGGGCGAAGTCGCGGGCGACCAAGATCTACGACACCACCAAGCAGATCCTCGAGCTGTCGGACACCGACGGCGTGCCGCCCGCGGTGGCGGCGGACCGGCTGGCGGAGCGCCGGATGGCCGAGTGCGGTCGCCTGCGCACCATCCTGCTTCCCGGTCGGTAGGACCCTGCTTCCCGCCCGGTAGGAACTTTCGGGCCAGAACTTCCCGGTGAGTAGGAACGCCCGGCGCCCGTCGTAGCGACCAGGCACCGTGCACGCTCGTTACCACGTGATCCTCGGCGTGGCATCCCGGGCGCGGTGGCCGTCTCCGACACGCCGGGGTTGTGTGGTCCGCCACGAGCGGGTTCCCGAACGGCGGGCCGAGGTGCCGAATGCTGGACGGGCGCTGTACCGTATTACCCACGAGAGATGCCTACGTCACCGGGGTCGCCTCCGGCACCCCGTTCATTACCGTGTGAGGGGGTCGAGCCATGGGGCGCGGCCGTGCTAAGGCCAAGCAGACAAAAGTGGCCCGGCAGCTGAAGTACCACACGCCTGACACCGACCTCGACGCGCTTCAGCGCGAACTCGGGACAGGCAGTTCCGACGGGGACGATTTCGACGGTATGGACGAGTACGGCGACCCGTACGACGAGGAGTCCGGCCAGCGCGCCAGCAACGGACGCTGACCCCGGTTCCCCAGTTCAACCGTCGTGAGCAGGCCAGGGGCGACGGCCGAATCCGCGGATGCCAGGCCCGGCGACCGACCAGTTCCACATCGTGGACAGACTGGTCGGTCGTTGTGACCCAGGACGACGATGCCGGCGCGACCGGCTGACACCGTCCGCGTGTGACGTCAGGCCGCCCGGACCCGGCCCGTGGTGTGTGAGCGTGACGGTGTTCCACACCCGGTCGGGTGTGGAAC
>JBAUUM010000519.1:0-4674 GCA_049582705.1 Actinocatenispora sp. | reverse complement strand
GGCCGGTGTCCGGCCCGGTGCGCCGCCCACGTCGGGACGGCCGGAATCGGTCCGCTCCGTGGAGAACAGCGGCTCCGGTGTGGGCCGACCCGACTGGTGCAACGGGCGGTCGAGGGTGCTGCGCGCGACCTCGCCGAGCCGGCGCGTCGGTTCACGCTTCGCCGACTTCGACGGCAGTCCGTGCCCGGAGCCGTGCGTCGGCCGGGCGGCCTCGCGGGACCGGCCCGCCTCCGGGCGGGACAGTGCGTGCCCACCGCGTGCCGTGGCACGGTCCGGTGCGGGTTCCTGACCGAGCAGCGGCGCCGGCCGTTCCGTGGACAGGAACTGGGCCATGTCGTCGTCGGCGGTGACCACCTGACGCGCCTTGTCCAGCGCCCAGATGGCCTGCGCGGTGGCCTTGCCACTGGCCCAGCTCGCGGTGACCCGCCAGGTGCCGTCGTCGCGCCGGTACGCGTCCCACGACACGCCGTCGGCGTCCACGCCGTGCTGGGCGAGCCGCGCGTCCACGATCTCGGCGAGTGTCGCGCCCCGGTCGGAGCTGCGCAGCCGGGTGCGGCGTGCGTGCTGGGCGAGCATGGCCCGTTCCTGCAGCACCGGGCCCGCGTAGCGGAGCACCCGGTCGACGGGGACGCCGGCGATCCGGGCGACCTCCTCGGCGGACTCGCCGGAGCGGATCCGGGACTGGATGTCGCGTGGTGAGAGCGCGGCCTCGGTGGCGACCGGGTCGGACGAGCCGGAGAACTGTCCGCGCGGAGCGGACCGTTCATGCCGGACCGCCGCACCGATCCGATCGTCGATGGGCAACGTCAGGAGGCGTCCGACCTCGTCTGCGAGAACGAGTGCCTGACCGTCCTCGGAGAGGGCCACGAAGCGTACCGGCCGCATCGCTGTCCTCCGTCCCATCGACACGCCGTCATATCACGGTACGCCGAACACTAACCGGTCGACGCGAGGCCACGCCGCATGTCGGCGGAGATAGTCGTCAATGCCTTGCCGTCGTCGTCGCCATCCACCCGGACGCGGGCCGAACGGTGTGAGGCGGGTTACACGCGCCGACGGGACGCCGGTGCACGTGGCGCGCCGCCGGCGCGCCGGTCGGAGTGCCTACAGCCGGGCCGCCACATGGTCGATGCAGCGGGTGAGGGCCAGTACGTCCGCCGGCTCGATCGACGGGAACAGCGCGATCCGCAGTTGGTTGCGCCCCAGCTTGCGGTACGGCTCCGTGTCCACGATGCCGTTCGCGCGCAGCACCCCGGACAGGGCCGGCGCGGACACCGAGTCGTCGATGTCGATGGTGGCCACCACCGACGAGCGCAGCTCCGGGTCCGTTACGAACGGCGTCGCGTACCCGGTGTCCTGCGCCCACCGGTACAGCACACCGGCGCTCTCCGCGCACCGCTCGACCGCCCAGGACAGCCCGCCGTTGCCGAGGATCCAGTCGATCTGCTCGGCGGCCAGCAGTACCGTGGCCAGCGCCGGCGTGTTCAGCGTCTGGTCCTTGCGCGAGTTGTCGATGGCCGTGCTCAGGTCGAGGAACGCGGGGATGTACCGGCCGCCCGCCCGGATCTCGGCGGCCCGGTCCAGGGCCGCGGGGGACAGGATCGCCAGCCACAGGCCGCCGTCCGAGCCCAGGCACTTCTGCGGCGCGAAGTAGTACACGTCGGTCTCGGTCAGGTCGACCGGCAGTCCGCCCGCCGCGCTGGTCGCGTCGTGCAGCATCAGCGCGTCACCGCCACCGCTACCGACCCGCCGGACCGGTACCGCGGCGCCGGTCGACGTCTCGTTCTGCGGCGTGGCGTACGTGTCGACGCCGTCCTCGGCGACCAGGTCGGCCGCCTCGCCGGCCGGCGCGCGGCGTACGACCGGGTCGGCCAGGAACGGCGCCGCGGTGACCGAGTCGACCAGCTTCTGACCGAACTCGCCGAAACTCGCCAGCTGTGCCCGCTCGCGGACCAGCCCGAACGTGGCGACCTCCCAGAACGCGGTGGTGCCGCCGTTGCCGAGGACCACCTCGTACCCGTCGGGCACGGCGAACAGGTCCGCGATGCCGCGGCGCAGCCTGGCGACCTGGTCGCGCACGGTGTGCTGGCGGTGCGAGGTGCCGAGGTACCCGCGGGCCATCGCGGACAGCGCGGCGACCTGCTCGTCGCGGATCTTGCTCGGGCCGCAGTTGAACCGGCCGTCGGCCGGGCGCAGCTCGTCGGGGATGCGGATGTCGGGCAGGCCCACGTCAACTCCAGGTGGGTGGAACGGGACAGATTCCGGCGCCGCTGCCGTCCCCGCAATCCTGCCACCCGGCCCGCGGCGGACGACGCAGCGCCCCGGTGCGGTACGGCACCGGGGCGCTGCGTGTCGTGCGGGTCCGTCATGTCCGGCCGACCGGCCGGGACGGGTCAGACCGAGCTGACCAGCCCGAAACCCTTCACGTCGGAGGGCTGGCGCGGGCCGGGGCCCACGTACTTCGCGGACGGCCGCACCAGGCGGCCGAGCTTCTTCTGCTCCAGGATGTGCGCGGACCAGCCGCCGACCCGGGCGCAGGTGAACATCGAGGTGAACATGTCTGCCGGAACCTCGGCGAAGTCCAGCACCACGGCGGACCAGAACTCGACGTTGGTGGCGAGCACCCGGTCCGGCTTGCGGGCGTGCAGTTCGGCGAGGGCCGCCTTCTCCAACGCCTCCGCGACCTCGAAGCGCGGCGCGTTCAGCTCCTTCGCGGTGCGGCGCAGCGCGCGGGCGCGCGGGTCCTCCGCCCGGTACACCCGGTGACCGAAGCCCATCAGCCGCTCGCCGCGGTCCAGTACGCCCTTGACGTACGCCTCGGCGTCGCCGCTGCGCTCGACCTCCTCGATCATGTAGAGCACCCGGGACGGCGCGCCGCCATGCAGGGGACCGGACAGCGCGCCGATCGCGCCGGAGATCGACGCGGCCACGTCCGCGCCGGTGGAGGCGATGACCCGGGCGGTGAACGTGGAGGCGTTCATGCCGTGCTCGCTGGCCGAGGTGAAGTACGCGTCGACGGCCTTGACGTGCCGCGGGTCGGGCTCGCCGCGCCACCGCTTCATGAACCGCTCGACGATGGTGCCGGCCTGGTCGATCTCCCGCTGCGGCACCGCCGGCAGCCCGACGCCGCGCGCCGACTGGGCGATGAACGACAGCGCGGTGACCGACACCCGCGCCAGGTCCTCACGGGCGGCGTCGTCGGAGATGTCCAGCATCTGGCCGAGGCCCCAGTGCGGCGCGAGCAGCGCGACGGCGCTCTGCACGTCGACCCGGACGTCACCGGTGTGCACCGGCACCGGGAACGGCTCGGCCGGCGGGAGACCCCGCCCGAACTCGCCGTCCACCAGCAGGCCCCAGACGTCGCCGTACGACACCTGACCGATCAGGTCCTCGATGTCGACGCCCCGGTAGCGCAGGGAACCGCCGGCCTTGTCGGGTTCGGCGATCTCGGTCTCGAAGGCGATGACACCCTCGAGGCCCGGTTTGAAGTCGGACATGCCGCTTTCTCCCAGATCCTCGTCGTCCTTGACGGATGTCGGGTGGCGCCTCCGGCCCGAGGTCGTCCCCGGAGCCCCGTCCGTCACCCGGCCGGTGTGTGGCCGGATTCGTGGCGGAACGGTCTGCTCTCGCCGATATCATTACCGCCTAGTATCCCCCGCCCTCCCAGCGGGTTCCTCCGCTGTGGTTTATTCGACAGCCGGGGCGCCGCGGCGGGCAGCTTCGCGGGAGGATGGGCCCGTGTCCGAAGAATTTCCATCCGGGGCGGCCCCGGCGGCCGCCCGGATCGTCACCGGTGCCCTCGAACCACCCGATTCCCACCGGCTGGCCGGCATGCGCTGGGAGTACGAGACGGCCGGCATCTCCTGGCACGAGATGGACGACTCGTGGCACCGTCAGCTGGGCCGCTGGCTGGCCGAGGCCACGCTGGCCGGCATCGCCGAACCCAACGCGATGGTGCTGGCCACCGCCGACGAGGCGGGCCGTCCCAGCACCCGCACCGTGCTGCTCAAGGGCAACGACGAGCACGGCCTGGTCTTCTACACCAACTACGGGTCGCACAAGGGCCACGAGCTGGCCGCCAACCCGTATGCGTCGGTCACCTTCCCCTGGTACCCGCTGCACCGGCAGGCGCACGCCCGGGGCCGGGTGGTGCCGGTGCCGGCCGCCGAGTCGGACGAGTACTTCGCGAGCAGACCGCGCGGCGCCCAGCTCGGCGCCTGGTCCAGCCCGCAGTCGACGGTGATCGACTCCCGGGACGTACTGGACGACGCCTTCGCCGGCTACGAGCGGCGGTGGCCGGAGGGTGCCGAGGTGCCCCGGCCCGAGCACTGGGGCGGGTTCCGGCTGGTACCGGAGTACGTGGAGTTCTGGCAGGGCCGGGAGAACCGGGTGCACGACCGGCTGCGGTACCGGTACGACGGGCGGGCCTGGCTCCGCGAGCGCCTCGCCCCGTGACCGCGTCGCCGGCGGCGCCCGCGACGAGCCGGCGTCGGTGACGCCGTACGGGGCGCATGGCGGACCGCTGCCGGTGACCGCGTGCGGGGCGTGTGGCAGCCGGTCCGCAGCGTGATCCATGATGGGCAGAATGACGCCGATCAGCCGGAAAGCGCCGGAGAGTCACCCTACGGGTCGGCCCTCCCCGCGCCCGGGGTCGGCGGCGGCCCGGCCCGACCG
>JBAUUM010000518.1:0-4532 GCA_049582705.1 Actinocatenispora sp. | reverse complement strand
GGTCAGTACGGTCTCGACCGGCCGGCCGCCGAACACCCGCCCGGCCTCCGCCGCCACCCGGCCCAGTACGGCGACGACCAGCTCGACCAGGCTCAGCTCGCGGTCACCGAGCAGTACCGACGGCTCGTCGATGCGCTGCTTCGGGTACGGCTCCAGGCGTCCCGGATCGGCGCCGGCCCGGCGCAGGGCGTCCCGGCCGACCAGCAGCTCCCCGCCCGGGTCCGCGTACACGGCCGACCGGAGCAGCGGGGTGCCGCCGTCGAACAGCAACGGCCGCACCCGACCGTCGGCATGCATGGCGACGGCGACGGTGTGCGAGGTCCCGAAGTCGACGCCCAGGCGGTTCACAACGACTGGTCGGGCCCGGTGAGGATCGCCACGGCCTCGGCGACGTCGTCGATCAGGTGCACCGTGTCGGTCAGGTCCCCGGCGGGCGTGTCGGCCAGCAGCGGCCCCAGCAGCTGCCGGACCGGCAGCACGTCCGTCCAGAACGTGCGGTCCAGGAAGACCAGCGGGCCCGTCGCGCCGTCGACGCGGTAGAACAGCTTCGTCGCGGCCTGGAAGACCTCCTGCACCGTCCCGGCCCGGCCCGGTGCGAAGACCACCCCGCCGCGGCACAGGCTGAGGATCGTGTCCTCCCGGACCGCGTTCGAGAAGTACTTGGCGATCCCGCCGGCGAACAGGTTGGCCGGCTCGTGCCCGTACAGCCAGGTCGGTACGGCCAGGCCGCCGGCCCGACCCTCGGCCGGGAACCGGTGCCGGACCTGCAACGCCACCCGCGTGTACCGGTCGTGGTCGGTGAAGTCCGGCGCCGTGGCCAGGGTGTCGACCGCGTCGGTCAGTTCGGACTCCGGCCGGCCGGCGAGGTAGCTGCCGAGGTTGGCCGCCTCCATGACGCCCGGCCCGCCGCCGGTCACCACCAGCGCGCCCGCCGCGGCGAGTGCCCGACCGAGTTGGGCCGCGAGCAGGTATCCGGCGCTGCCGCGGTGCTCCGCGTGGCCGCCCATGACACCGACCACGGGGCCCGGCCGCGCCTGCCCGGCCCAGTCGTCCAGCAGGTCGGCCAGCGCGTCGTCGATGCCCGCGTCGTGCAGCCGCTGGACCAGCGCGGTGCGTACGTCGGCGTGCACCCCGCCGTGTGCGAGGAAGTGCTCGTACACCCGGGTGTCGTACATCGAGGCGAAGCCGTCGTCGGCGAACCCGGCCACCAGGTCGTCCGGCTGGTACAGCCGGGACGGCTGGGTCGGGAACGGCGCCTCCGGGAACTCGGGCACCACGTGGGCGCCCCGCCGTACCAGGTCGATCGCGACCTCGGTGCCGGTGAAGCGGCACCCCACGAACAGCGTGTCGGTGACGTCCACGCCGCTGAGGTCCACGGCGGGGCCCGTGTCCAACCGGAGGCCCTGCACGGTGAGCCCGGCCAGGCCGCCGTCGGCGATCCGTGCCGCCAGCTCCTCCCGCGACTCGACCTCGTCGGGGCTGGAGTCCTGCTGGTAGATGGCGATCCGCTGCGGGGTGGTGGTCCGTAGGTGCGCGGGCACCGGCGCGGCCGGCAGCAAGGGGGTACGTGTGTTCGGCACCTCGACATCGTTGCGCCGCCGCGCAACAGCCCAGCGCACGGGGCGGAAAGTGCGACGGCCCGCCACACGGATGCGGCGGGCCGTCACTGTCCCAAGTCCTGGGGAGGCTCCGGACATCTCGTATATCGCACCCACCGGTCTCCTGTGTTACAGAAATCCTCAGACTTTTCCTGAGAATCCCCTGCGGATCCCCTTTGACATCCTGGCGTCACTGTCCGCGATGAACGAACGGGGCGGCACGGAGCACCGCGGCGGCCCGGTCACCCGTGCAGGGCGAGGTACGGGGCGAGGGCGAACAGCGTGATGATCAGGGCGTACCGGAGTCGGCGAGTGGGCAGCGCGTGCGCGATCCGCCAACCGAGCAGCACGCCCGCCAGTTCCGGGACGCCGACCAGGACGGCCAACGGCCAGTCGATGTCGCCGTGCACCAGATAGCCGATGGTCCCCACGCCGGCGATCACGATGGACTGGACCTGGGCGGCGGCCAGGGACTCCAGCACCGGCACCCCACAGACCAGCAGCAGCGGCACCGTGAGCATCGGCCCACCGATACCGACGACGCCCGCCGCCACCGCCACCGCGAAACCCAGGCCGGCCACCAGCGGCGCCCGCGGATGTGACCGCCGAGCCGCCGGGCCGCGCCGCTCCCGCTGCCACACCAGGACCGCCACCCCGGTCACGAGTACCGCGAGCACCAGGCCGAAGACCCGCTGGGACACCATCGTGTTGACCGCCACGCCGATCGGGGTGCCGACCACGGCGCTGACCGCCAGGACCAGCGCGGTACGACGGGTGTCCGGGTCGCGCAGCTGGCCCGACCGGGTGTACGCGGCGGTGCCGAGGGCTCCGGTGGCGACGTGGGTGACGATCGCGGTACCGGCCACCTGGGCCGGGGACAGGCCGGTCAGCGCGAACAGTCCGATGGTGGGCAGCACGCCGCCGGGTCCCACCGCGGTGATGCCGACCCCACCGAGCAGTCCGAGCAGGGCCAGCGCGGCCAGTACCGGCGCCGTCAGCCCGGCCATCGCACCGGCCTCCCGCCCGTTCCGGTCCGACCCGGGAGACGGGGCAGCACCCACGGCGGCATCGGAGTCACCAGCGCATTCTGCCCCCGCCGCCACCCGCGTACCGGCCGGGCTCGGCAGGGGCCCGGTCGGTACGGGGCTAGGCTCGTACGGTGACCGGCCAGCGGCGGGGCGCGACCGTCACGCCGGCCGGTGCACCGTCAGTACGCCCAGCGAGAGAGAAACGGCGGGACAGAACGTGTCGCACCAGAACCTGATGCCCCAACCTCCGGAGACCCTGCTGCCCGAGGAGCCGGAACCGGCCGCTGCTCTCGCCGCCGCCGTGGACGGCGGGAACGTCTCCGCGGTGGCCGGGGCCCACCCGACGTACAGCGCCGCCTGGGCCGAGTTGGCGGAGCGCGCGCTGGCCGCCGGCGACCCCGTCACCGCGTACGCCTTCGCCCGGACGGGCTACCACCGCGGCCTGGATCAGCTGCGCCGCAACGGTTGGAAGGGCTTCGGCCCGGTGCCGTGGGCGCACGCGCCGAACCGGGGCTTCCTGCGCAGCCTGCACGCGCTCGGCCAGGCCGCCGGCGAGATCGGCGAGTCGGACGAGGCCGCCCGCTGCGCCACGTTCCTGCGGGACAGCGACCCGGCCGCCGCCGACGCCCTGAGCTGACGGCTCCGGGCACGGCCCGGAGCACACCGCACCGGAGGGACCCGAGGGTGCCCTCCGGTGCCGGTACCGCCGCCGGCCGCGCCGGGGGCCGTCGGGTCAGAGGCCCTCGGCGACGGAGGCGGCGATCTTCAGCCAGGCGTCCTTGCTGGACTGGCTGAGCCCGCTGTACCGGATGGGTTCGCCGGAATCGAGGAGCCGCTCGTACGGCGCCAGCAGTACCGCGCGGGTCCGGGCCGAGAAGTGCCGCTGCACGGCGGGCAGGTCCAGGTCCTTGCGGTGCGCCGGCATCGACACCACCGTGACGGCGCGACGCACCAGGTCGTGCCGGCCCGTCTGCTCCAGGTGGTCCAGGGCGCGCGCGGCGGTCTCGGCCGAGTCGTTGCGTGCCGACATGCACACCACCAGCTGGTCGGTGGCGTCGATGGCGGACTGCCAGTTGGCGGCCCGGACGTTGTTGCCGGTGTCCACCACGATCAGCTTGTAGAACCGGCTGACCACCTCGCGGATGTCCCGGAACGCCTGCGAGGTGAGCATCTCGCCGGCGGTCGCGGACTCGTCCGAGGCGAGCACGTCGAACATCGCCTCGCCCTGCGCCCGCACGTACTGCGACAGGTCACCGACGCGCCCCGTCGGGCCGCGGAAGTGGGCCAGGTCGCGCAGCAGATCGCGCACGGTGCGGTTGTGGAAATCCTGCTGCGCGCGCATGCCCAGGGTGCCCTGGGTCTCGTTGTTGTCCCAGGCCAGCACGTAGCCGCCGCGCTTCTGCCCGAAGGTCATCGCGACCATCAGTACGGCGACGGTCTTGCCGGCGCCGCCCTTCGGGTTGATCACGGTGATCTGACGCAGCCCACCGAAGTTCCGGCGGACCATCTCGACCGCGTGCCGCTGGTCCTGTTCCTTGCGCCCGGGACCCATTTTGACCAGGCCAAACGTTCCCATCCGCATGGCCCTGCGGACGCCCTGGCCGGCCACCGGGTCGGCCGGGCGGGCGGCCCGTCGCTGGGCGAAGTCGTCGGCCGTCGGCGCGTGGTCGTTGCCCGGCAGCGGCGCGTGGTTCGACTGCTCCGGCCGGTACGGGTCGGGTGCCGGCTGCGTGTACACCGGATGCTCCGGGTACTGCTGTGGACCCGGCCCGCCGTCCTGTGGATAACCCTGTGGATATTCCTGGGGAAAGGTGTGCTGCGGGTCGCCGGGCGGCTGCCCCGGCGCGCCGTAGTGCGGCTGGTGCCATGCCTGCTGAGCGGCCGGCTGCGGGGCACCGGGATGGCC
>JBAUUM010000517.1:0-3882 GCA_049582705.1 Actinocatenispora sp. | reverse complement strand
ACGGGACCGTGGGCGGCGCTCCGGCCGCCGGTGCCGCCGGGGACCGGCGACGGTCCCGCGTCGGCGTCGTCGTCGACGCGCTGACCACCGCGAACTCGGTGACCGTCACGTTCCTGGCGATCGTGCTCGCGCTCGTCGTCGGTGCACTGGTCGTCGCGCTGTCCGACGACGACGTCATCGCGGCGAGCAAGTACTTCGGGTCCCGACCCAGCGACACGTTCGCGGCGATCTGGGACGCGGTCAGCACCGCGTACATCGGGCTGTTCGAGGGCGCCATCGTCAACCCGGCCACGGCCAACGAGGCCTGGTGGGGGATGACGAGCTGGACCTCGGTCCTCGGCCCCATCTCCGAGACGCTGACCAACGCGGCGCCGCTGATCGGTACCGGCCTGGCCGTGGCGCTGGCGTTCCGCGCCGGCATGTTCAACATCGGCGCGCAGGGTCAGGCCATGATGGGCGCGATCGGCGCCGGCCTGGTCGGCTTCGCGCTGCCGTGGCCGCCGGTGATCGGCGCGGTCGCCGCGGTGCTCGGCGGCCTGGTCGTCGGTGGCCTGTGGGGCCTGATCGCGGGCTGGCTGAAAGCCCGCTTCGGCGCGCACGAGGTCATCACCACGATCATGCTCAACTACATCGCCGCGCCCAGCTTCGTGACCTGGCTGGTCACCCGGCACGGCGTGCAACAGGCCGGCCGTAACGACCCGATCAGCAAGCCGGTGGCGGTGCACGCGCAGCTGCCGCATCTGTTCGGGTCCTCGCTGCGGGCGAACCTGGCCATCGTGCTGGTGATCGCCGCCGCGATCGGGGTCGGCTGGCTGCTGAACCGCTCGACCCTCGGCTTCGAGTTCCGGGCGGTCGGCTCCAACCCGAACGCCGCGCGGACCGCGGGCATCAGCCTGACCCGCAGCTACCTGCTGGTCATGCTGATCGCGGGGGCGCTGGCCGGGCTCGGCGGGGCCAGCATCGTGCTGGGCACCACGCCGAACTCGATCACACCGTCGGTGGTCGGCAACATCGGCTTCGACGGCATCACGGTGGCGCTGCTCGGTCGGGGCAAGCCCATCGGCACGGTACTGGCCGGCCTGCTGTTCGGGGCGTTGCAGGCGGGCGCGTCGCAGATGCAGGTGGACGCCGGGGTACCCATCGAGGTCGCGACGATCATCCAGTCGGTGATCGTGGTGTTCGTGGCGGCGCCGGCTCTGGTGAAGGCGATCTTCCGGCTGCGGGCACAGCGTGCCGGCGCGCTCGGGCAGAACATGGCGAAGGGGTGGAACGGCTGATGGTTGGGTCAGCGCAGGCGGTGCTGTCCGCCGATCCGGTCGCGGAATCCACCGCCGTACACGGCTTCTGGGTCCGGTCCCGCAAGGCCGGACTGGTCTACCTGGTGATCGGCGCGTTCGCGGCGATCTTCTTCGGGCTGACCACCCGGTCGGGCGAGACGGCCCGGTTCACCCTGTCGGTGAAGACCAACACCGGCGGCATCGACCTGCCCGCGCAGCCGTTCGCGGTCGCGTTCGGCGTGCTGTGCGCGGTGGTCGGCGTGCTGCTGCTGGCCGGGAAGTTCCACGAGCGTTTCGGCGTCACCACGGCCGTGTCGATCGTGTCGTTCGTCCTGTCGTTCCTGTGCTGGTCGGTCGCGGGCACGTTCATGCCGCTCGTCGGCGTGTTCCAGCAGACCCTGTTCCTGGCCGTACCGCTCATCCTCGGCTCGCTCGCCGGTGTGCTGGGCGAACGGTCCGGCGTGATCAACGTGGCCATCGAGGGCCAACTGCTGATGGGCGCGTTCTGCGGCGCGCTGTTCGGCACCATCGCGGCCAGTGCCTGGGTCGGGCTGATCGCCGCCTCGCTGGGCGGTCTGCTCATCGCGCTGATCCTCGCGGTGCTGGCCATCAAGTACCTGGTCGACCAGGTGGTCCTCGGCGTCGTCCTGAACGTTCTGGCCCTGGGCGTGACCGGCTTCCTGTACGACAGATTCATGCAGCCGTACACCGACCAGTTCAACAACCCGCCGATCTTCGGCGCGGTGCACATCCCGCTGCTGGGGGACATCCCGATCCTCGGACCCGCCCTGTTCCAGAACAGCGTGATCGTCTACATCGCCATCGTCCTGGTCATCATCGTGACGGTCGGGCTGTCCAAGACCAGATGGGGCCTGCGGACCCGCGCCGTCGGCGAGCACCCGACCGCCGCCGACACGGTCGGCATCCGGGTCCGGGCCGTGCGGTACCGCAACGTGCTGCTGGGCGGCCTGATCGCCGGCATCGGCGGCGCGGCGCTCACCCTCGGCTCGGTCGGCCAGTTCGGCAAGAACATCACCAGTGGCAAGGGCTTCATCGCCCTGGCCGCGCTGATCTTCGGCCGATGGAGCCCGACCGGCGCGCTCGTCGGCGCGTTGCTGTTCGGCTTCGCCGACGAACTGCAGACCTACCTGAACGCCATCGGCAGCCCGATCCCGTCGCAGTTCCTCCAGATGGCACCGTACATCGCGACGATCCTCGCGGTGGCCGGGCTGATCGGGAAGGTGCGCGCGCCGGCGGCGGACGGCAAGCCGTACGTGAAGAACTGATGGGCGTCGACTGGCCGGCGTTACGGTCCGCCGCGCGGGCGGTGATGCGGCACGCGTACGTGCCGTACTCGCGCTTCCCGGTGGGCGCCGCCGGTCTCACGGCCGACGGTCGGATCGTGTCCGGCTGCAACGTGGAGAACGCCGCGTACGGCGTCGTACTGTGCGCCGAGTGCGGCGTGGTGTCGCAGCTGCACGCCTCCGGCGGTGGCCGGCTCGTCGCGCTGTCCTGTGTGGACGGCAACGGCGACGCGCTGATGCCGTGCGGGCGGTGCCGCCAGCTGCTCTGGGAGCACGGCGGCCCGGACTGCCTGGTGGACGCCGACCCGACGCCGGTACCGATGTCGGAGCTGCTGCCCCGCGCGTTCGGCGTGGCTGACCTCGGCCGCGTCACGCCGGCCCCGGAACAGGAATGAGGGGTTGACGATGGCGCACGGAATCGCCGCCACCGACGTGATCCGGCAGAAGCGGGACCGCGGCGAACTGTCCGACGAACAGATCGACTGGGTCATCGACGGCTACACCCACGGCGTGGTCGCCGAGGAGCAGATGTCGGCACTGGCCATGGCGATCCTGCTGAACGGCATGACCGGGCGGGAGATCGCCCGGTGGACCCACGCGATGATCGCGTCCGGTGAGCGGCTCGACCTGTCCACAGTGGATCGGCCGACGGTGGACAAGCACTCCACCGGAGGCGTCGGAGACAAGATCACCCTTCCGCTGGCGCCACTGGTGGCGAGCTTCGGGGTCGCCGTACCGCAGCTGTCCGGGCGCGGACTGGGCCACACCGGCGGCACGCTGGACAAGCTGGAGGCCATCCCCGGCATGCGGGTACGGCTGGACACCGCGGAGTTCGTCGACCAGCTGCGGACCGTCGGCTGCGCGGTCTGCGCGGCGAACGACTCGCTGGCGCCCGCGGACCGCAAGCTGTACTCGCTGCGCGACGTGACCGGCACCGTCGAGTCGATCCCGCTGATCGCCAGTTCCATCATGAGCAAGAAGATCGCCGAGGGTACCGGCGCGCTGGTACTGGACGTCAAGGTCGGCTCGGGCGCGTTCATGAAGGACGTCGACGCGGCCCGCGAACTGTCCCGCACCATGGTCGAGCTGGGCGACGCGCACAAGGTACGGACCGTCGCCGTGGTCACCGACATGTCCGTACCGCTGGGCCTGGCGGTCGGCAACGGCATCGAGGTCACCGAGTCGCTGGAGGTACTCGCCGGCGGCGGCCCGGCCGACGTGGTCGAACTGACCGTCGCGCTGGCCCGCGAGATGCTCGACGCGGCCGGCCTGCCGGACGCCGACCCGGTGGCGGCGCTGCG
>JBAUUM010000516.1:0-1541 GCA_049582705.1 Actinocatenispora sp. | reverse complement strand
GGCCGAAGCAGGCGATGCCGGCCGCGCGGACCGCGTCGGCGACGCCGGCGACCAGGGGAGCCTCGGGGCCGACGACGACAAGGTCGGCGCGCAGCTCGGTGGCGAGGGCGGAGACGCCTGCCGGGTCGGTCGCCCGCACCGGGCGCAGCTCGGCCAGTGTGGCCATTCCGGGGTTGCCCGGTGCGCAGATGAGGGTGTCGACCTCGGGGTCGGTGGCCAGGGCCAGGGTCAATGCGTGTTCGCGCCCGCCGGCGCCGATCAGGAGTACGCGCACCTGGACGAGCGTACGTCCCCGGTTCTGTGGGCTCGAGTTGCGGCCTGGCGGGCGGCGTTCGCCCTGGCGGGCCGCTTCGCCCTGGCGGGCGGGGCGGCGCTGCGCGCCGTTGGTTTGCGAGAGAAGGGCTCCGCCCTCCTCGCGCTCTCCACCCGGTCGGGGGCCGAGCCCCCGACACCCCCCAGGGAACGGGGGGCGCTGGCACTTCGTGCAGCGCCGGGACACAACGGGGCGAGGGTTCGTTGAGTTGCGGCGGTTCTGTTCTTCGTTCGCGCGGCGGAGCCGTCGCGAAATCCGCAACCCCGTGGGGACGGAAGCGAGCCGAGGCCCATTCGTCGGCTCGCAAGCCGCCGGACGGCGCCGTGTGCGTCAGCACACAAGCCGGGCGGCGGCGCCGCGAGCAGGCGAATGGGTCCGGCGCAGCGACCTCGAAAAAAACGAAGGGGTCCGGGGCAGCGACCCTTACAGACTTCGGCGGCGGGCGACTTCCGATAGGGCGATGGCGGCGGCTACGGAGGCGTTGAGCGATTCGACCGTGGAGGTGATCGGGATCGACACGCGGAGGTCGCAGGTTTCGCCGACGAGGCGGGAGAGGCCCTTTCCTTCGGAGCCGATGACCAGCACGATCGGGTCGACGGCGGCTTCGAGTTCGTACAGCGGGACTTCGCCTTCGGCGTCGAGGCCCACGGCGAGGAAGCCGGCTTCCTGGCACTGTTTGATGGCCCGGGTCATGTTGGTGATCTGGGCGACGGGCAGGCGGGCGGCGGCGCCGGCGGAGGTGCGCCAGGCGGTGGCGGTCATGCCGGCGGCGCGGCGGGACGGTACGAAGAGGCCCTGGGCGCCGAATGCCGCCGCGGAGCGGATGACGGCGCCGAGGTTGCGCGGGTCGGTGACGCCGTCGAGGGCGACGAGCAGCGGCGCGGTGCTCTCGCCGGCGGTCGCGAGCAGGTCGTCGAAGACCTCGTACTGGTACTGGGGGACCTGGATGCCGATGCCCTGGTGCAGTACGCCGCCGGTGAGCCGGTCGAGTTCGGCGCGGCTGACCTCCATGATCGCGATGCCGCGGTCTCCCGCGGTGCGGACGGCCTCGATCGTGCGTTCGTCCAGTTCGATGCCCTGGGCGATGTACAGCGCGGTGACGGGGACGTGGGCGCGCAGCGCCTCGACGACGGGGTTGCGGCCGACGAGCAGTTCCGGGGCGTCCTTGGGGGTCGCGGAGCGTCGGCCGGGCGACACGCGCGGGCCGGAGCGGGTGCCGCCACGGTTC
>JBAUUM010000515.1:0-4567 GCA_049582705.1 Actinocatenispora sp. | reverse complement strand
CCCCGGCGTCGGTGACCAGCCGACCGGCACCGTCCCCGGCCGCGTGCGGCGGTCGCTGCGCGCGGATCGTCGGCAGGGTCTGTGCGGGCACCGGATGCTCCGCGTCGAGGTCGTCACGCCAGGCGGCGAGCAGCCGCAGGGCCGGGTCGTCGGCCAGCTCGGTCGACAGGTACGACAGGTGCGGGTCGGCGGGGCAGGCGGCGAACGCGTCGAGGGTGCGGTCGTCACGCAGCACGGGGTCGACGGGCCGGTGGGTCCGCATGCTGTCGTCCGGCTCTCTGCTCACACCGGCACCTCGTCGAACAGCTCCGCCGCGAGGGCACGGAGCCGGTTGAGCGCGCGGTGCTGCGTGACCCGTACCGCGCCGGCGCTCATGCCGAGGGTGCGGCCGGTCTCCTCCGCGCTCAGGCCGACGCCCACCCGGAGCACGACGACCTCGCGGTGCTGCGGCGACAGCCGGTCGAGCAGCTGGCGCATCCGGTCGACGGCGTCACCCAGTACGGCCCGGGACTCGGGTCCGGCGTGCTGGTCCGGCCGCTCGGGCAGCGAGGCGACCGGCTCGGCAAGGTTGCGGGAGGCGCCGCGGTGCGCGTCCGCCACCTTGTGGGCGGCGATGCCGTACACGAAGGCCGTGAACGGAGATCCGGCCTCGCGGTACCGGGGCAACGCACCGAGCACAGCTATGCACACCTCCTGCGCGACATCGTCCGCCGTCGTGTATGCGCCGCCACCGGAACGGCCGAGCCGTGCCCGGCAGTACCGCACGACGATCGGTCGGATCCTGGCGAGCAGTTCCTCGGTCGCGGCACGATCATCGCTGGCAGCGCGTATGGCGAGCTCGGTGAGTCCCGCCTCCTGTGTTGTCATCGCGCGTTCGCACTCTCCCGTTACCGACGACGACGCGCGGGGTGGGCGGGCCTTGAGGATTGATCGGGCGCCACGGCGCGTTGAAGGAACCGTAGCGTGTTCGCCCCGGGTTGCGCAGCTTTGAACACGGCCGGGCCGCCGTGTCACCGGATCCGGTCAGGTAACCAGACCGGAGCGGAACGCTGACGCCACAGCGTGTGCCCGGTCGCGGGCGCCGAGCTTGCGGAAGAGGCGACGGGCGTGGGTCTTCACGGTGTCCTCCGAGACGAAGAGGTCCCGGCCGATCTCCGCGTTGCTCTTCCCCTCGCTCATGCCACGCAGTACCTGAAGTTCGCGTTCGGTCAGCACGCTGCGCCGGACGGCCGGCTGCGCGGGCCGGCCGAGCGCGGCGGCCGTGCTGGAGTTCATCGACGGCCGGCCGTTCGGACAGGCGAGCAGGATGCCCTGGGCCAGCGCGCTGACCAGATCCTCGCCGTGCTCACCGGCGCGGATCACTCCCCGGGCACCGGCCGCGACGGCGGCCGCCGCGGCGCGTGGGTCGTCGGCGCCGACGAGGACGAGGGCGGTGTTGGCACCGCGGGTGAGTACCCGGCGGGTGAACTGGACCGGGTCGGGCCGGGTCATGCCGACGTCGATCAGCACAACGTCCGCCGGACGTTCGGCCATCCTGGCCAGCGCCTCCTCACCCGACAGTGCTGTACGCACCGCGGCGGCGACGCCGAGGTGGGCTGCCCAGGCGGCGATGCGTTGTGCCGCCACGGGCGTTCGTACGCAGACGAGCACCGAGCGCACGTGCTTCTCCTCTCTCCCTGACAGAGAGACCCCGCTGACTCGGGCTCAAGTGGCGGTTCTGGCCGGCGTGTCCTGTGCCACAGTTTCCCCCGTTTCGGCGATCTTGTTCAAGCTTTCGTGCCGTTCCTGGGGTAACACCTCCAGCAGCGGAAACGCTCACCGAGCCGTTCCGCTCTTCTCAGTATCACTGTCGCGGACCGGATTAGGGGTACGACCGCTTCTCGGCGAACAACTTCCCATTCTGAAACGCCACAGAAAGGGATGTAGGGGACGTTTTTTCCGGCGGCGCTCCGATGTGGTCGCCGGACCGGGTCGGTCGCCGGCCGACCCGTCCGGACGCGACGGACGGTCCCCGGACAGCCCCCGGACGGTCCACCCGGGCGTCCCGACGGCCCGGGCGGAGACCCCGGAGGCACCCCGCGGACCCGGGTTCCGAGGTCCGGACCGACATCGTCGCCGGGCCCGGTTTGCGGCCCGGCACCGCCGGGTACCGGTCCAGCAGACAGGGAAGGTTCCGGAACCACCGGCCGGACCAGGCACGGGCAGGGCACATCGCGGCCGATGCGCCTCCTGGTCCGTTTCGCGGGGGCTGGTGGGACCAAGAGGACAGTGGCCACCGCGCCGCGCTAGGAGGGTCTGATGGCGGACATCCGTCGCCTACCGGGCACCAACGCCGATGTGTGGGACTGGCAGATGGCCGGGAACTGCCGCGGACTGGACAGCTCGCTGTTCTTTCACCCTGACGGTGAACGTGGCCCCTCCCGTAGCCGACGGGAACGAGAAGCGAAGGCCGTGTGCGGTACCTGCCCGGTGCGGGCCCAGTGCGCGGCGCACGCCCTGAAGGTGCACGAGCCGTACGGGGTCTGGGGCGGCCTGAGCGAGTCCGAACGCCAGCAACTCATCAACGCCGGCTGGGAGGACCTGGCCGACCGCCGACGGCGCCGGGTGGACCTGACCCGGCTCGAGGCCCGGCTGCACCATACGGACCAGCCGGCGCTCGCCTCCGCCTGACGGCGGCAGGCCGACCCGCGACGCAACCGACGACCGTACGAGCATCCGGGACACGGCGGAACCGGAGCGACGACCCGACGGACAGGACCCGGGCAGGTGGGGCGGGAAGTACCAGGCACCGGACACACGTCGGCGCCTGCGGTAGCTGACTACCGCAGGCGCCGAACATCTGTGCCGTACGGCTCCGTCAGAAGCCCGGGCCGTGCTGGTGGCCGTGGCCATGACCGTGGCCGTGGCCGTGGCCGTGCGAGTGGCCGCCGTTCATCGGCTCGGCCGGCTTCTCCACCACGAGACTCTCCGTGGTCAGCAGCAGGCTGGCGATGCTGCCCGCGTTCGCGACCGCGTTACGGGTCACCTTGACCGGGTCGATGATGCCGGCCTTGGCCAGCTCCACGTACTCGCCGGTCGCGGCGTTGAGCCCGGTGCCGAACGGGGACTCGCGGACCTTGCCGACCGCGACCCAGCCGTCCATGCCGGCGTTCTCCGCGATCCACCGCATCGGCTCGACGAGCGACTTCGCGACGAGCGCCACGCCCACCGCCTCGTCACCCTTCAGGCCGAGCCCGTCGGCGAGCACCTCGGCGATCTGCACCAGCGCCGCGCCACCGCCGGGAACCGTGCCCTCCTGGACGGCCGCCTTGGTCGCCGAGATGGCGTCCTCGATGCGGTGCTTCTTTTCCTTCATCTCGACCTCGGTGGCCGCCCCGACCTTGATCACGGCGACGCCACCGGACAGCTTCGCGAGCCGCTCGGACAGCTTCTCCTTGTCCCAGTCGGAGTCCGACGCCTCGATCTCGGCGTGGATCTGGGCGACGCGGTCCTCGATCGCCTTCTGCTCGCCGCCGCCGTTGACCACGGTGGCGTTCTCCTTGGTGACCACCACGCGGTGGGCGGTGCCCAGCGCGTCGAGGCCGACCGAGTCGAGCTTGTAGCCCAGTTCGGGCGCGATGAGTACGGCGCCGGTCAGGATCGCCAGGTCCTGCAGCATCGCCTTGCGGCGGTCGCCGAACCCGGGGGCCTTGACCGCGCACGCCTTCAGCGTCTTGCGGATGGAGTTGACCACCAGGGTGGACAACGCCTGGCCGTCCACGTCCTCCGCGACGATGAACAGCGGCTTGTTGGCCTCCAGCACCTTCTCCAACAGCGGGAGCAGGTCCTCGACCGAGGAGATCTTCTCGGTGGTGATGAGGACGTAGGCGTCCTCCAGCACGGCCTCACCGGACTCGGCGTCGGTGACGAAGTGCGGGGAGAGGAAGCCCTTGTCGAACTGCATCCCCTCGGTGATCTCCAGCTCGGTGGTCAGCGTCGAACCGTCCTCGACGGTGATGACGCCTTCCCGACCGACCCGGTTCATGGCCTCGGCGATCAGGTCACCGATGGCGGGGTCCTGCGCGGAGATGGTCGCCACGTGCGCGATCCGCTCCTGCGTGTCGACCTCGGTGGCCTTGGCGAGCAGACTGTCGGAGACCTTCTTCACGGCCGCGTCGATGCCGCGCTTGAGAGCGCTCGGGTTGGCGCCGGCGGTCACGTTGCGCACGCCCTCCCGGACCATCGCCTGGGCGAGCACCGTGGCGGTGGTGGTGCCGTCCCCCGCCACGTCATTGGTCTTGGTGGCGACTTCCTTGGCCAGCTGCGCGCCGAGGTTCTCGTTGGGGTCGGCGAGCTCGATCTCCTTGGCGATGGTGACGCCGTCGTTGGTGATCGTCGGAGCGCCGAACTTCTTGTCGAGCACGACGTTGCGCCCGCGTGGGCCGATGGTCACCTTGACCGTGTCGGCGAGCGCGTTGACTCCGCGCTCCAAGCCTTTTCGGGCGTCGTCGGAGAAGCTGAGAATCTTGGGCATCTCCGGTCCTTCATGTCGTAACTGGGTGTGGGTTTTCACACGCTGGGTCTGGCA
>JBAUUM010000514.1:0-6525 GCA_049582705.1 Actinocatenispora sp. | reverse complement strand
CGCCCGGGCCGCCACCGCCGCGACCACGAACGGGCGCAGCGCCGGCGGCGCGGTCAGGTCCAGCTGTTCGGCGCCGGTTCCACCGTCCCGGGCGAGGTCACGGGTGCCGCGCAGCGCCGGATCGGCGAGGGCAGCGGAGAGCAGGCCGGCGAGTTTCATGACTCATCCCCAGTGACGCGAACACGCGGAAAGGCCCCGAGGTGTGATCACCCGGGGGTACGAGCCCACCCTACGCCGACCCGGCGACGTATCGGCCGGTGGCGGACGGGCTCCGGCGGACCCGGCACGACGCCCACCGGTACGCCCCGGCGACGCGAACGACCTGCGTACACCGGACGCCCGTACGCCGGAGGCCGCACGCCGCGGGCCCGCCGCGGCGGTCGCTCTCGCATGCTGTCCCGTTTCGGACAGTCTCGTGACGTTCGAGCCGCGTGCGGCGTATCCCGCCGATACGGAACACGCCACCGTGCGCGGGGAGGACAGCCGCGCCTGACGATCCTCGAACGTACCGTGCCCGCGCCCGTGCCCGCTCCCTGAACTGTGCAGCGAAACGCCGATTGGCTCTGCGTGTCGCTGCACAGAACGGAGACACCCGCAGAACTGTGCAGCGACACGCCATGTGAATCGGCGTGTCGCTGCACAGAACGAGGGGGCGACGGGAGCGTGTCCGCGTGCACTCGACGGCGGGGACGGTCAAGTGGCCGGCACGGCATCTGTGGACAACAGGGCGAGTTGTCCACAGTCAAGACGGATGCGCTGGCCGGGCCGCACCACGCGCGTCAGCATCGGCCCCGTGACGTCCCTCGACGAGTCCGCTCGACGCCAGCACGGCCATCTCAGCCACCGTGAGATCAGGCAGCAGGTCACCCAGCACACGTTTCGCCGGCAGCGCCTGCGCGGCAACTACCAATCCAGCGGCATCCGCGTCGTACGACTGGCCGGCTGTCCACCCTCGGAAGTCGGACGGTGCCACTCCGCAGTTCTGTCCGTGGGCCAGCCCGCCATGATCGGTGGTGTCAGCGCCGCCCGGTTGCACGGCGTCGGACGGTTCGACGAGCCCACCCGCACCTGGCTGGTGGTGCCGGCCACGAGGTACCCGTGTGCGCGGAGCGAGGTACGGCTCCGACGAACCCGGACCTGGGACCGCCGCGTCGCCGTCACCCTGCACGGGCTGGCCGTCTCGTCGCTGGTCGACACGATTCTCGACCTCGCACCGCACCACCCGCTGAACGTCCTGACCGCCGCCACCGAGGATGCCGTACGGGCCGGGCTCGACCTGTTCTCGCTGCTGGACCGGGTCGGGCGGGGCACCCCCGGCGGCCGTGCGGTGAAGATCGTGGTGGCACGGCTGCAGGTGTCGGCGGTCTCGATGCTGGAACGGTTGCTGGCACCCGCCCTGCGCCGCGCCGGACTCGGGTACTTCCGGCAGAACGTCGTGCTCAGGTCCGGCACCGGCGACCGGATCGGCGAGGTCGACCTGCTGTACGAGGCGGAACGGGTCGCCGTGGAACTCGACGGCTGGTCCTACCACCACGACCGGGTGGCGTTCCAGCGGGACCGCGCCAAGCAGAACCGGCTTACCGGCGAACTCGGCATCACGGTACTGCGATTCACCCACGCGGACCTCGTGGAGAGGCTTCCGTCGGTCGTCTCGCAGATCGGCGCCGTCCTGGCCGCTCGGCGTCCTCGTTCTGTGCAGCGACACGCCGACTAGTACGGCGTGTCGCCGCACAGAACCGGCGCCCACCCGAAACTGTGCAGCGACACACCGAACGGCTCGGCGATTCGCTGCACAGAAACGCAGGAGCACAGAACTGTGCGGTGCCACAGAACTGTGCGGTGCCACGAAATTGTGCAGCGCCGCCCCGCGTACGCACAGAACGAAGCCAGTTCCCGAACTGTGCAGCGACACACCCAACGGCTCGGCGATTCGCTGCACAGAACGAGGACGCCCTCAGAACTGTGCAGCGACACGCCATGTGGATCGGCGTGTCGCTGCACAGATCGGGGTTGGTGGGCGGTGGCCCGCCGCAGGGGCAGCGCGCCACCCCCGCGGCCGGCGGTCAGCTGGTGTCGCCGGCCAGGCTGAACGAGCGGAGCCGGTCGATGGAGATCAGTACGCCGACCACCGTGAACACCGCGGACATCACGATGGCCACAGCCAGCGACATCGGCGCGGGCAGCAGCGGGCTGCCGGAGATCGTGGCGGCGAACTCCGTCACGTACTTCTGCACGCTCAGCACCTTCGTGCCGTCCAGGAGGTTGCCGAGCAGGCCCTCCCACAGCAGCACGTACGCCAGCCCGACCAGTACCGACCGCTTGACCAGCAGGCTGGACATCACGAACAGTGCGGAGTAGACGAACGCCCCGATCGTGCAGGCCACGGCCAGCGCGACGCCCATCCGGACCGACACCATCAGCGCCCCGGCCACCAGCATCGGCGCCGCGACCACCACCGCGCTGATCACCGCGGCCACCACGTACTTGGTCAGCACGATCTGGCGGCGCGGCAGCGGCTTGGTCAGGATGTGCACGATCGTGCCGTCGTCGATCTCGGACCCGACGACGCTGGTGCCGATGATCAGCGACGTCAGCGGCAGCACGATCGAGATGCCGAGGCCGATCAGTTCACCGTTGGTCGCGACGTCCTGCGGCACGTCGAAGATCCGCGTCAACACGGCCAGGCCGACCAGGATCAGCGGCAGCGGGATCAGCAGCAGCGAACGCTTGCGGCCCAGCAGCCCCCGCAGGGTGATCCGGGCGATCGTCGGGTTGAACAGGCTCGGCCCAGCGGCCGGCGCCACGGTCTGTGTGCTCATCAGGACGCCACCAGGTAGGAGAAGACGCTTTCCAGGGACTCGTCGGCCGGTATGACCTGTTCGAGGCGGATCCCACTGTCCCGGGCGATCCGCGGCAGCGCACGGGTGAACCGGCCGTAGTCACCGGCCCGGACCCGGAGTCCGCCGGTGGGTACACCGGCCTGCGGCCCGGTCGAGGCGCCCGCGCCCAGTTCGACGCCGGCCACGGAGTCGTCGGCCATCAGCGCGACCGCGAGCTTCCGGTCGTCCGACGAGGAGATCACGAACTCGTGCGGGCGGCTGGTCATCAGCCGGCGGATCCGGCGGTAGTCACCGGAGGCGGCGAGCCGACCGGCCACGATCACCTGGACCATGCCGGACAGCTGCTCGACCTCCTCCAGGATGTGCGAACTGAACAGCACGGTGCGGCCGGACTCGGCCATCTGGTGCAGCAGTTCCATCATGTGCATCCGCTGCCGCGGGTCCATGCCGTTGAACGGTTCGTCGAGCAGCAGCACCCGAGGGTCGTGCACCAGCGCGGCGGCGACCCGGGCGCGCTGCCGCATGCCCTTGGAGTACGTGTCGATCCGGCGGTCGGCGGCCGACTCCAGGTCGACCATCTGTACCGCGCGGCGGGTGGCGTCCTCCGGGTCCGGCAGCCGCTGCAGCTTCGCCGACGCCAGGATGAACTCCCGGGCGGTGAGGAAGCCGTGCACGTTCTCCTTCTCGGTGACCAGGCCGATCTCCCGGTACACGTCCGGGTTGCGCCACGCCGACCGACCGCTCACCGTCACGGTGCCGCGGGACGGCGCGAGGAACCCGGCCATCATGTGCAGCAGGGTCGTCTTGCCGGCGCCGTTGGGTCCGAGCAGGCCGGTCACCCCGGCGCCCAGGCTCATCGTGATGTCGTTGATCGCGACCACGTTGCCGTACCAGCGGGACACGCCGGCCAGTTCGAGGGCCGCCGGTCCCGTCGGCGCGGGCGCCTGCCCGGTCGTCGGTTGCGCGTCCATTGCTCCCTGCCCGTCGCCGTACTGTCCGCTGTGGCCACCGTCGGCGAACCCCGCCGGCGCCGTCTGAGATCCCGCGCCCATCACGCCGCCACCTTCCGGTACCGGTAGACCAACAGAACCGTGGCCAGGCCCACCAGGATCACCGCGGCGGCGGCGTACAGCGGGCCGAACGAGCCGATGTCGAGCTTCGAGTCACCGAACAGCCAGGTACGTACCCCGTTGAGGATGCCGGTGACGCTGAACAGCGACGACAGTTGCCGTACCGCGCCGCCGCCGAGCACCATCAGCACGCCGGTGATGGCGGTCGGTACCAGGAAGACCGCCACGACCGCGCCGGCCGCGATGGTGCGCCGGCTGGTCACCGAGGCGACCAGCAACGTCACCGCGGACAGCACGATCGCGTAGATCGCGGCGTTCAGCAGGCCGGGGATCAGGTCGGTGAACTCGTCCCAGACGCCACCGGCGCTGTCCGCGGAGAACGCCCCGCCCAGGAACATCACGAACATCGGCGTGCCCAGCACCAGCAACACCGCGGTGACCAGCGCGCCGAGCTTCGCCAGTACGTAGTCGTCCCGGCCGATCGGCCGGGAGAAGTACAGCGGCAGCACCTGGTTGCGCAGGTCCCGGGACGCCAGCTCGGGCGTGACCGCGGCGAGGAAGAGCACCAGCAGGAAGCTCAGCTGTACCGGGAAGTCCAGGTAGGTCAACGGGTTGACGCCCAACTGGGCGCGGATCGCGGCGAGCACCACGCCCACCACCAGCAGGATCCCGGCCACCAGGAACGGGAAGATCTTCGCCTTGCCGCTGCGGCCGAGGCCGAACGCGGTGCGGAAGCTGTACGTGTACAGGCTGCGGACCGCATGCCCGCGACCGAGCCGGACACCGGTGTACCGCTGGTATCCGATGTCGTGGATCGTGCCGGCCGCCGCCTGGTCAGGCGCGCTCATCGTGTCCTCCGGTCAGTGTCGCGGTCGCCGCCGGCCCGCTCGGAGCGGTCCCGGTGCCTGTGCTGCGGAACAGTTCGGCGACCCGGTGCCGGCGCTGCTCCAGCCGGTGCAGCGGCAGCTCCAGGTCGACGATCAGGTCACGGACCAGGTCGTACGTGCCGTCCGAGTCCAGCGGTGTCATCAGCGCCGCGCCGTCCCGGCCGACCGTCAGGCCCCGGGCGGTGAGCGCGGCGGCCAGCTGGTCGGCGCCCTCGTCGACCTCGACGGTGAGTACCGACGTCTGCTGGGTCATCGCCGACACGCGGTCGGCGCGCAACAGACGGCCGCCCTCGATCGCGACGAGCCCGTCACAGATCCGCTCCACCTCGCCGAGCAGGTGCGAGCAGACCAGTACGGAGATGCCGAACTCGGTGCCGACCCGGTGCACGAGCGCCAGCATGGCGTCCCGGCCGGCCGGGTCCAGGCCGTTCGTGGGTTCGTCGAGCAGCAGCAGGTCCGGGTCGTGCACGAGGGCCAGCGCCAGCTTGACGCGCTGCTTCATGCCGGTGGAGTAGCCGCCGATCTGCCGGTAGCGCTCCTCGTAGAGCCCGACGTGCCGGAGCGCCTCGGAGGCGCGCTCACGGGCGACCGCCCTGGGCAGGCCGGAGACCCGACCGAGATGGGTGACGAACTCGGAGGCGGACACGTCCGGCGACAGGCAGTCGTGCTCCGGCATGTAGCCGACCCGGGCGCGGACCTGCTCCCCCTGTGTCGTCGGATCCATGTCCAGCACCCGCACCTGCCCCGCGGTCGGGGCGAGCAGTCCGAGCAGCGTCTTGATCAATGTGGACTTGCCGGCACCGTTCGCGCCGACCAGGCCGGTGATGCCTGGCTCGATCTCCACGGTGAGGTCGGCCAGGGCGGTCACCCGCTCCGTGTACCTCTTGGTGAGTCCCTGTGTCGTGATGATGGCCACACGCTGACACTACGACCCGGATCCCACGACGGCGTCGGGCATACGGCGTATCCGGACCCTGACCTTCGGCGTACGGGTATCCCTGAGGGCGTCCCGGATATCGGTTGAACCGGTCAGGGTCCAGGCCGGACACTGGCCGTCATGAACACGGACAGCCCGGTCCGGACGCCCACGACGGGGCCGGACAGCACCGCGGTTCCGGCACGCCAGGTAAGGGCGGTGTACACGGAGAGCACGGTGACCGTCTACCAGGCGTACAACCCGAAGCTGGGCGAGTACGCGGCGACACACGGCCGCTTCCCCGACACGTACAACCGGGACCGGATGACGTGGATCAAGCCGTCGTTCCTGTGGATGATGTACCGCTCCGGCTGGGCCGGCAAGCAGCGGCAGGAGCGGGTGCTGGCCATCGAGATCAGCCGGGACGGCCTGGAGTGGGCGCTGGCCCACGCGGCGCTCAGCCACCACGACCCGGACGTGCACGCCGACCGCGACGAATGGGCGCGCAGCCTGCGTCGGCCGGTCCGGGTGCAGTGGGATCCGGAGCGCTCGCTGACGCTGCGTCCGCTGCCGTACCGGTCGCTGCAGGTCGGGCTCTCCGGCGAGGCGGTCCACCGGTACGTCGACGACTGGGTCGTGGCGATCAGCGACGTGACCGGCCTGGCGCACCGGATACATGCCCTGGTTCGTGCCGGCGATCCCGATTCGCACGCCGAGGCGCAGCGGGCACTGCCGGCGGAGCGCCCGTACCCGCTGCCGGCGTCGATCGCCACCGCGCTGGGCGCCTGAACCGGTCCGGCACCGGACCGGCC